>NZ_DJTF01000157.1:0-45340 GCF_002438125.1 Pseudomonas sp. UBA6315 | reverse complement strand
GCTCCGCTGCCGTCGAAGCGGTTGCTGCCGCGCACAACACCGGTATCTCCGCCTTCGTCGGCGAAGAGCTGGCCAAGTCCGACCGCCCTGAGCTGACTGCTGCCAAGATCGTCGTTTCCGGCGGCCGTGGCATGGGCAACGGTGACAACTTCAAGCACCTGTACAGCCTGGCCGACAAGCTCGGCGCTGCCGTGGGTGCCTCGCGCGCCGCGGTCGACGCAGGCTTCGTGCCCAACGACATGCAGGTCGGCCAGACCGGCAAGATCGTTGCGCCACAGCTGTACATCGCCGTCGGTATCTCCGGTGCGATCCAGCACCTGGCCGGCATGAAGGACTCCAAGGTGATCGTTGCGATCAACAAGGATGAAGAGGCGCCGATCTTCCAGGTCGCGGATTACGGGCTGGTGGGTGATCTGTTCGAGGCTGTGCCGCAGTTGCAAGAGCTGCTTTGACGCAACTGGCCCCATCGCCGGCAAGCCGGCTCCCACAGGGATAGGACCAATTTCAAAGCCTGCGATGGGGCAACCCACACAATAACAACAAGAGGCCACACACCATGAAACACGCTGATTTGCGCGGCGGGTACCGCTGCACCTGGCTCAAAGGCATTGCGTTGACCAGCCTGGCCCTGGCGGGGAGCCAGGCTGCCCAGGCGGCGGGGGTGTTCGACCCGAACGCAGCGGGCATGACCGGTGACTGGGGCGGCGTTCGCAACGAACTGCTGGAGCAGGGCTACGACCTCACCCTCGATTACGTCGGCGAGCTGGGCTACAACGCCCATGGCGGTTACGACCAGGACCACACCGCGCGCTGGAGCGGCCAGTTCACCCTCGGCGCCAAGCTCGACCTGCAGAAGATTTTGGGCTGGGAAGACGCCACCTTCAAGCTGGCCATCACCGAGCGCGAAGGCCGCAATATCTCCAATGACCGCATCAGCGACCCGCGCGCGCCGATGTACTCGTCCAACCAGGAAGTCTGGGGGCGAGGGCAGACCTGGCGGTTGACCCAGATGTGGATCAGCAAGTCGTTCCTGGCGCGCAAGCTCGACCTCAAGTTCGGCCGCTTCGGTGAAGGCGAGGACTTCAACAGCTTCCCCTGCGATTTCCAGAACCTGGCCCTGTGCGGCTCGCAGATGGGCAACTGGGCCGGCGCCAACACCTGGTACAACTGGCCGATCGCGCAGTGGGGCGCGCGGGTCAAGTACCAGCTGACGCCGCAGCTGTTCGCCCAGGTCGGGGTGTTCGAGCACAACCCGTCGCTGCTGGAAACCGGCAATGGCTTCAAGCTCAACTTCAGTGGCGGCAAGGGCGTGATCCTGCCTGTGGAGCTGGTCTGGCAACCCACCTTCAGGCAGTTGCCGGGCGAGTACCGGGTGGGCGCCTACTACAGCAGCGCCGACGCCGACGACGTGCACAGCCGCGAAACCCCGGGCGATGTGAACAGCCCGCTGCGCAGCCGCGACAGCAAGTATGGTTACTGGTTGGTTGCCCAGCAGCAGGTGACAGCCCATGCTGGCGACCCGCAGCGTGGCCTGTCGCTGTTCGCCAACGTCACCGTGCCGGACCGGGAAACCAGCCAGGTCGGGCACTTCATCCAGGCCGGGCTCACCTACAAGGGTTTGTTCGACGCCCGCCCGCAGGACGATATCGGCTTTGGCGTGGCGCGCATCCATACCAACTCGCGCTACCGCGACAACCAGCGCCTGGTCAACGCGGCCAACCAGCAGAGCGACTACGACAACCCCGGCTATCAACCCCTGCAGGGCAACGAATACGACGCCGAGCTGTACTACGGCATCCACGCCACCCGCTGGCTGGTGATCCGCCCGAACCTGCAGTATGTGCGCGATCCGGGCGGGGTCAGCCAGGTGGAGGATGCATGGGTGCTGGGGGTGAAGGTGCAGAGCAGCTTCTAGTGAGGCTCAGTGGCCGGGTGCGGCGTCAGCTTCGGCGGTCACCGCATCGAGGAAGGTGGTGGTGGGCACGAAAAACAGGCTGCCCGTGACCGCGCGGCTGACATCCAGCAAACGGTCGTAGTTGCCTGGCGGGTTGCCCACGAACATGTTTTGCAGCATGCGCTCGGTGCGCGCAGGCGAGCGCGCGTAGCCGATGAAGTAGGTACCGAACTCGCCTTTGCCAACGTCACCGAACGGCATGTTGTCGCGCAGGATTTCCAGGTCTTCGCCGTTTTCTTCGATGCTGGTCAGGGCGTTGTGGGCGTAGCTGGGCTTTTCGTCGTCGGTCAGCTCGATGTCGGAGAGCTTTTTCCGGCCGATGATCTTTTCCTGCTGTTCGACGGGGATCGCATTCCACTTGTCCATATCGTGCAGGTACTTCTGCACGATCACATAACTGCCGCCCTTGAAGGCGGGGTCTTCGTCGCCAACCAGGGTGGCTTGGGTTGCGGCTTTGGCCACGGGGTTTTCGGTGCCGTCGACGAAGCCCAGCAGGTCGCGGTTATCGTAGAACTTGAAGCCCTGCACCGAGTCGACCACGGTCACGGCGTCGCGCAGGCGGGCCATGATGTGGGTGGCCAGTTCGAAGCACAGGTCCAGGCGTGTGGCGCGGATGTGGAAGAGCAAATCGCCAGGCGTTGCCGGCGCATGGTGCACGCCGCTGATTTCGCGAAAAGGATGCAGCGCTTGCGGCCGCGGGGCGCCGAACAGGCGGTCCCAGGCTTGCGAGCCCACGCCCATGACGCACGACAGCCCGCCATCGGGGGTGCGAAAACCCACGCCGCGCACGAGGGAGGAAAGGTCGCCACACACCCCGCGCACGGTGGTTTCGCAGGGCGTTTCGGGGTTGATCGAGACCACCAGGAAGATGGCGGCAGACGTGAGTTGGGCTTCGACAGCCTGGGGCGTTATGGAGGTCACGTTGGCTCCTTGGTTGCGATGCGGTGTCAGCCTTGGAGATTAGGAACGAATCCTCAGGTTGTCAGCTTTATGCAAGCCAAAGGGCACACCTGCGCTGTCAGAACGGGCCCTTTCGCGGGGCAAGCCCGCTCCCACAGGTAATGCACCAGCCTGCGAGGTAAGCGGTATCTGTGGGAGCGGGCTTGCCCCGCGAACCAGGGCGCAGCCCTGGCCATGCAATCATCGAGCGGTGCTTTGCTCCGCCGGCGCAGCACCATACGAGGCGTAATACGCCAACCCCACGAAAATCGCCCCACCGACCGCATTCCCCAGAAACACCGCCGACAGGTTCTCAAGCAGCTGCCCCACACTCAGGTACCCGGCAAAGATCGCCGCCGGGATCAGGAACATGTTCGCCACCACGTGCTGAAAACCAATGGCGACGAAGGCCATGATCGGGAACCAGATGCCGAGGATCTTGCCGCTCATTTCCCGGCTGGCATACGACAGCCACACCGCCAGGCACACCAGCCAGTTGCAGCCGATGCCGGACACGAACGCCTGCAGGAAGCTGGCGTTGACCTTGCTGGTGGCGCCCGCCAGGGTCTTGCCCAGGTACGGCCCTTCGGTCAGCCCGAGCAGGTGGCCGAAAAAGTAGGCGACGAACAGCGCACCGAGCAGGTTGGCCAGCGTCACCCAGGCCCAGTTGCGCGCCACCGCCCAGGGCCGGATACGCCCGGCGAACATCGCCAGCGGCAGGCTCATCATGTTGCCGGTGAGCAGCTCGCCGCCGGCCAGGATCACCAGGATCAGGCCGATGGGAAACACCGCCGCCCCCAGCAACGTGCCAAACGAGGCCCACTGCGTCGGGATCATGGTGCTGACGTGGATGGCCAGGAGAAAGCCCAGCGAAATGAACGCCCCGGCCAGAAAGCCGAGGATCAAGGTGGCGCGGATGGGCAGGTGGGCTTTTTTGCTGCCGGCTTCGATGGCCAGCTCGGTGATGCGGGAGGGGGTATTTACGGACATCTCGACAACTCTAACGCAAGGACGGCGGCAACGCCGTGGGAGGGGCAAGGCAACTTCAAGAAGGGGCGGCACGTTAATGAGGCAATTTGACGCAGTCAAATCGATAGGCTGGATGATCTGATAGATGACGTCTATGAAGATGCTTTTATCAAGCGAGACGCACTATTTCAGCAGGCTTCCCGAAAAGCGTATCAGGCCAGTGCGGGAAGCCTTGCAGGCTGCGGTGATTTCGCCGTTAGGTCATCTGCGTCGCGGTTGCTGCTGAAGGCTTCGGCGCGCGCGGCTGGCGCATCAGCGCCGGGCCGAAGATGGCCAGCGGCACGAGCAGCAGCATCGGGAAGTACAGCAGCATGTCGATGCCGAAGGTGCTGACCACGTAGGCGATCGCCGCCGGGCCCAGCAACATGCCCGAGTAGCCGATGCAGTTGACGATGCCGATGTTGCGCCCGGCATTGGCCGGGTCCTTGCGCCCGGCGCTGGAGAGCATCAGCGGCGCCACGCAGGCAAGGCCGAGGCCGAACAGGGCGAAGCCGACGATGCCCGCTGCCTGGGTCTGGAACAGCACGGTGATGGCCAGGCCGGTGATGGCCAGGCATGCGCTGATGAACACCATGCGCGCAGGCCCCACCCACGCGGCGAAGCGGTCACCGACCAGGCGGGCGAAGAACTCAGCCCCCGTGAACACCGACACGGCAAAGCCGGCATTCGCCGCGCTGCTGCCCAGCACCCGGCGCCCGTACTCCTGGCCCCAGTCGGCCACCGTGCCTTCGCCGACCATGCTGCCCAGCAACAGCACGCCGAAGCCGATCATCAGCAGCACCACCGCGCTGGACGAGCGGCCACTGGCCGATGCCTGCCGTTCGGCCTGGCTGTGTTCCACCACTTCATGCTTTTCCAGCATGAAGTAACCGACCGCGATGCCGACGATCACGGCCAGGCCGCCCAGCACTGCGAAAGGCACGGTGGCGCTTTCGCTGTAGCTGGCGGCGAACAGGCTGCCGACCATGCCCAGCAGGAAACCGCCCAGCGCGTAGGCGGCGTGGAAGGAGGTCATGATCGAGCGCTGGTAGAAGCGCTCGACCTGCACCCCGTGGGTGTTGAAGGCCGTGTCGGTGGCCCCGCGCAGCAACCCCAGCAGCACGCCGAAGCACAGCGCGAAGTTGAAGTCGGTAGTAAAGCCCAGGGGGATGATCGACAGCGGGTAGGCGATGGCGGTGGCGAGGATCACCCGCTTGGCACCAAAGCGGTCGAGGAACAGGCCCACCAGAAACGAGCCGGCAGCGCTGCCCACGCCGATGCCGAAGGCGATCATGCCGAAGTTGGCATCGCCCAGGTCGCCGCTCAGGCCCATGTGGTGGCGGAAGGCGGAAACGCCGGTGGACCAGATGTACAGCATGGCGCCGATCATCATGAAACCCGCGAAGGTGGCGATTCTGGCTCTGCGGATCCGTGGAGTGACGAGGCTATTGTCGATGTTGTTCATGTTTTAACAAATTCCTGTCAGCGCAAGGGCGGCATCCCCATGGGGATGCCGGGTCAGTGGAAGTGGGCGGCGACGCGCAAGGCGTTGGCAGCGATGGTCAGGGCTGGGTTGACCGCGGCCGAGGAGGGGAACGACGAGCTGTCGACGATCCACACGTTGTCCAGGTCATGCATCTTGCAGTGGGCATCCACCACGCTGCTGGCCGGGTCGTGGCCCATCACCGCGGTGCCGCATTGGTGCGAGTTGGTGGCGATGCCCATGCGCTCGGTCAGCACCAGCGGGTAGCCGGCCTGCTTCATCAGCGCGGTTGTGCGTTCGACCAGGCGCTGGTGGGCACTGAGGTTGTTGGGGGTCCAGTGCACCTTGATGGCATCGCGCTCGGCGTCGTATTCGATGCGGTTGTCGCGGGTGGGGATGTCTTCGGAGGTCAGGTACAGGTCCACGCTGTGCCCGGTGATGTAGCGCGAGACGATTTTCGGCAGCCACGGGCGCATCGGGCTGATCATCGGCTCGCGGATCTTGCCGAGCATCTGCACGTTGCCCAGCGGGAAGCGATTGCCGGCACCTGCCGAGTACCAGTCGTTGATCGCCAGGGTCTTCTGGAACTTCACCGGGTTGCGCCGGCGCGGGTCCACAGCAAGCATGAAGGTACTGTTGTGCACCATGTAGTTTCGTCCCAACTGGTCCGAGCGGTTGCCCAGTCCATTGGGGTGATGGGGGTTGCGCGAGCGCAGCAGCAGGGCGGCGCTGTTGACCGCGCCGCAGGCGAGGGCGATGCGCTGGGCGATGATCCTGACCGGCTTGCCGTTTTTCGTGGCGTGCGCCTCGGTGACCCGGGTGCCGTCGCTCGAGGTGTGCAATGTATCAACCTTCGTGCCAACCAGCAGCCTTGCACCGCCTTGCAGCGCCGGGCGCAGGGCCGACACCTCGGCATCGCCCTTGGCATCCAGCAGGCACGGGTAGCCGTCGCAGGTGGCGCACAGCACGCAGGCGCGGTCGGTGCCGTAATCCACCGCGGCGGGCATTACGAAAGGTGACAGGCCGGCGCGCCTCATCGCCGCCTCCAAGGGCAGCAGCGCGGCGTCGTGCTGCAGGCCGGGCCACGGGTAGGGCTGGGAGCGCCAGGGGTCGGTCGGGTCTTGCCCGGCATTGCCATGCACCTTGTACAGCGCCTCGGCCTGGCAGTAGAACGGCTCCAGTTCGGCGTAGCTGATCGGCCAGGCCGGGGCGATGCCCTCGGCGTGCTGCACGGCGGCGAAGTCCACCTCGCGAAAGCGCGGCAGCATGGCGCCATAGAACTTGGTGTTGCCGCCCACGTAATAGAACACGCCGGGGCTGAACGGCTGGTTGTGGCGGTCCAGCCAGGGTTCGGCATTGCGGTAGCGGCCCTGGCCGAACACCGCCTCGGGGCTCCAGTTCTCGGTCTCGCGGGGCAGGAAATCGCCGCGTTCGACAATCAGTACGTCAAGCCCCTTGGCGACCAGGGCATGGGCGAAGGTCGACCCGCCCATGCCCGATCCTATGATCAGCACGTCGCAGGTCAGGGTGGCGTTTTCATCAGGCTCGACTGTCGAGGTGGCGCGCCGGCGAACCGGCGCTCCTTGCGACAGGGCGTGCGCTGAATGAGTGTTGGCTTGGTTACTCATCGCTTGCAGGCCTTCGCGGTGGTTACAGGTGTTGTTCTTTGTTGCGCAGTGCCCAGTACTCGTCCTGGCGCTCGTCGGTGATGTACTCCGGCACCGGGAAGTCCCACCAGCCCGGCACCCACGGCCCTGCGGCGTCGCGGTCGGTCGGCACCTCGATCAGTACCGGGGCGTTGGCCTCCAGGGCCTTCTGCAGGATGGGTTCGAGCTCCTCGTTGCTCTGCACGCAGTAGGACTGGATGCCGAACGACTTGCCGAGCGCTGCGTAGTCCGGCGAATAGGGCTCGCCGTTGGGCAGGTTGAACTCGCTGCCCAGGTGGCGGCTGGTCTGCTTGCGCTGGCCACCGCGGATCGACATGTAGCCGGCGTTGTTCTGGATCAGGAACACCACGGGGATGTTGTTGGTCACGCACACCGCGATTTCCTGCGGGTTCATCAGGAAGTCGCCGTCACCGAGGATGCACACCACCGGCTGGTTCGGCGCGGCCAGCTTGGCGCCGATGGCGGCCGGCACGGCCCAGCCCATGGACGAGAAGCCGCCGGAGGTCAGGTGGGTGCGTGGCGTGTAGACCGGGAAGGTCTGCTTGACCGCGCCCTGGGCGTTGCCCGAGCCGACCACGACGATGGTGTCGCGCGGGAAGATCTTGCGCAGGGCACCGAGCGGGCGCTGGGAGGTGAACGGGAAACGCTCGGAGTCGCGCCGGCCGGCCAGCTTGGCTTCCCACAGGTCCTGGTGGTGCTTGAGGTCCGCCAGGTAGTCGTGGCGGTCCACGCTGCTGTCTTGCAGGGCCTGGACCAGGTGGGCGAGGGCGTACTTGGCGTCGGCCACGATGCCGACTGCCACCGGGTAGTTCTTGCCGATCTCGTGCGGGTCGATGTCGATATGGATCAGGCGCCCCGGCGGAATCGAGAAGGTCACGCCTTGGGCATAGCTGGACGACGACCAGTCGGTGAAGCGGCAGCCCACGGCGAGGATGACGTCGGCATTGGAGGCCATGTGGTTGCCGCACAGGGTGCCGGTCTGGCCGACGCTGCCGGAGAACAGCGGGTGGTCTTCGGGGAAGCCGCCCTTGCCGTTCCAGGTGGTGACCACCGGGATTTTCCAGTGCTCGGCCAGGGCCAGCACTTGGGCCGAGGCTTCGGCGGTGATCACCCCGCCGCCGATGACGATCATCGGCCGCCGGGCTTCGCGCAGCACCTCGGCGGCACGGGCGATGGCCTGAGGGTCGGGGTACACCTTGCCGACCGGGATGCGCTCGTGCAGGTCGTGCAGGGTGACTTCTGCCGCTTCGGCCTGGACGTCCATCGGGATCTCGATGTGCACCGGCCCCGGGCGGCCGGTCAGCATCGAGCTGAAGGCGCGGTGCATGATGAACGGCATTTCTTCGGTACGGGTGGCGACCCAGTGGCGCTTGGACACCGCTTCGGCGATTTTCGGGAAATCGTTGTCGGTGTAGCGCTCCAGCTCCTGCAGCAGGCCATGGCCCCGCATGTGGGTGGGCGGGCCGCCGGTGATCAGCATGCAGCTGGTGGAGTCGGTGTAGGCGGTGGCCATGCCGATCACCGTGTTGCTGGCGCCGGCGCCGATCGAGGTGACGGCGGCCATCGGCTTGCCGGCGACGCGGTAGTAGCCGTCGGCCAGGTGCACGGCGCTCTGTTCATGGAACACCTGGATGAACTTGAGTTTGGACTCCTCTTCCATGAAGGCGTCCATCAAGGTCCAGATGCCGTGGCCCGGAATCCCGGCCACATATTCCACGCCATAGTTCTTGAGGGTCTGGGCAACCACCTGGCTGCCTGTGAGTTTTGCCATGTTAATGCGCTCCTTGTTGTCGGTTTATCAGCGCCCTGGGGCGAGCGGTCAGGTATCTAGTGGCGTGCGGCCCAGCGCAGGCCCTGTTTGGTCAGGCGGCGGATGTTGGGGTCGGCAAGGTTGCCGGTGTCGTGGCCGATGGAGTGGTAGAAGACCCGGCCCTGGCCCCAGTTGCGCACCCAGGCCACCGGGCTGCGGTGGCCCTTGAGCCAGGGCATGGGGTTGCCGTCGAAGGTGGTTTCGGCGAGCACGTGCAGGTTGGGGTCGACCTGCATGTAGTACTGCTCGGAACGTACTTCGAAGTCCTCGACGCCCTCGGTCACCGGGTGCCCGCGGTCGATCAGGTTGACCTGGTAGGGGTGCGGGTAGCCTTCGCCGGCCGGGTGTTCGAGGAACGAGCCGCCAAGGATGAAGTGGTACTTGAGGCTGGCGCGAAAGGCCGCGCCGGCGCCATGCCAGCCGACCAGGCCGACGCCGCTTTCGATGGCCTCGGACAGGTGCCGCTCCTGGGCGGCGGTGAGGGTTTCGGTGGTGACGGCGTTGTTCCAGCCGATCACGATCAGGTCGTAGCCCTTGAGGTCGCGGTCCAGGGTGAAGATATCGGTCGATTCCTCGACGTCGAAGTCCAGCTCCTTGAACAGCTCGCGCGCCCAACCGGCGATTTCGTAGGGGGCGTGGCCTGGCCAGCCGCCGTACAGGTAAAGAACACGGGTCACGGTTATTTCTCCACTTGCTGTTTTTCAGGCGGCAGGCAGCGCTCGAAGCAACTTCGAGGGTTGGCCTGCCGATGTTTCAACTGCGCCTGAACGTTCTGGCTGGAACTTTTTTCAGGCTGCAGGCGAGCCCCGCAGTCACTGTGCGGTTGGCGTGAAACGGGGTGATTCAGGGTTGCTTGGGTGGGGGATGAAGGTGCCGGGCGCAAGGCTTCGGCTGATGGGCGCCTGACATGATCGGGCCTCTTTTCTTGTTGGGCGATGGTGATTGGTTATACGTATAACCTGAGGCACAAATTAACACGCGCATTGCCCTTGTCAATACCCCTGGCAGACAAATGGCCAGGCGGCGTGGCACGGCTGTGTGGCTCGCTGAAGCGCGGTGGAGCCGGTATGCTGGGCGCCTTTCGCGGTGGCGGCGCAGCAAGGCGCGCCGCTGTGGCAAGCAAGAAAAAGGACAGGGTTCAGATGGTTTCGATGAAGGACGTGGCCAAGGCCGCAGGGGTGTCCCAGCCGGCGGTTTCCTATGCCTACAGTGGCTCGAGCAAGGTCTCGGCGAGCCAGCGCGAGCACATCCTGGCGGTGGCCGCGCAGCTGGGTTACCCCGGGCCCAACGTGCGTGGGCGCAGCCTGCGCTCGGGCAGGGTCGGGGCCATCGGCCTGGCGGTGATGGACCAGCTGTCGTATGCCTTCGACGACCCCTGGGCGATGTCGCTGCTCAAGGGCATCGCCAAGGTCAACGAGCTGGCCAACGTCGCCCTGACCCTGTTCCCCATGCGCAGCAAGAAGCTCGAAGGCGAAGGTGCGGGCGACGCCAACCTGGCGGTGCGCGGCCTGGTCGATGGGCTGATCGTCTCGACCTTGCCGGACGATCACCCAATCGTGCAGTTCATCGCCAAGCGCACGCTGCCGGCGGTGATCATCGACTCGCCACGCCTTGACGGCGTGCACTACGTCGGCATCGACGACCGCCAGGCGGCGATCGACCAGCTGGAACACATCGTCGGCCTCGGCCATCGCCGCATCGGCGTGCTGGTCGAGCGCCTGCTGCCGGACGGCCAGAAGGGCCCGGTGAGCAAGGCCCGCTTCAAGGCATCGACGGAAATGATCGCCCGTGAGCGCTTGGCTGCCTACATCGATGCCGCCCAGGCCCATGGCATCGGCTTCGAGGATTTGCTGATCGTCGAGGCGGGTGGCTTCAGCGATGCGCTGGGCCGGGAAGCGGCGGCGACCCTGCTGCGCGACGGCGCCGTCAGCGCGATCATCGCCAGCTCCGATGTCATGGCCCTGGCCACGCTGTCCCAGGCCCGTGAACAAGGCGTGGCGGTCCCGGCGCAGCTGTCGGTGATCGGCTTCGACGATATCCCCGAAGCCGGCCTGCGCGACCTCACCACCATTCGCCAGTCGCTGATCGGCAAGGGCGAGTGGGCCGCGCGGCTGCTGCTCGAAGAGCTCGAAGCCGGCGAGCCGCTGGCACCGCGGGTGAAGATTTTCGAAACCAGCCTGGTGGTGCGTGGTTCAACGGCGGCCCCGGCGGCCTGACGGCTGCGTCACGCTGCGTCAGTTTTATAAGCGGTGAGAAATTGAGCGCCCTTGAGCGCTGAACGTATCCTGCTTGTTGTTGAATCTTTTCTCACCGCAAGTTGCCCATCTTCGGATGGGCTTTTTGTTAATGGCTGAATACCTGATGAATGACTTGAGCAACCGACCGTTCGCGATCACGCGTAAGAACCTGGCGGCCTGTCGCGCCGCCTTTTTGCTGTCTGGCGTCGCCATGGGCGCCTGGGCACCGCTGGTGCCCTACGCCCGCGAGCGCGCCGGGATCGGCGACGGCCAGCTGGGCCTGCTGTTGCTGTGCCTGGGCAGCGGCTCGATGCTGATGATGCCGTTCGTGGCCCGGCTGGTGAGCAAGGTGGGCTGCCGCGCCGCGATGGTGGCCGCCGTCTGCGGGGCGATGGCCTGCCTACTGGCGCTGGCGGTGGTGTCGCAGTTTTCGGCGCTGGTGATCTTTCTGCTGGGCTTCGGCGCCTGCGTGGGCACTGCCGATGTGACCATGAACCTGCAGGGCTCGATGGTCGAGCGGGGCCTGGGGCGCACGATGATGTCCGGGTTTCACGGCCTGTTCAGCGTCGGCACCATCGTCAGCGCCTTGTTGATATCGGTGTTGCTGGGCGTTGGCTTTTCGCCGTTGCCTGCTGTGGCGGTGCTGGTTGCGTTGGTGCTGTTGCTGCTGCTCGCCCTTGGCCGGCAGATGCTGGCGTATGGCGAAGGCGCGGGCGCGCCGATGTTCACCCGGCCGAGCCGGTTCGTGCTGCTGGTGGGGGTGTTGTGCCTGATCGCCTTTCTGGTCGAAGGCTCGATGCTGGACTGGAGCGCGGTGTTCCTGACCACCGTGCGTGGCGTCGATATCAGCCAAGCCGGCATCGGCTACGCGCTGTTCTCGGTGACCATGGCCATCGGCAGGCTCAGCGGCGACTGGGTGGTGCCGCGCCTGGGCGAGCGCGTGGTGCTGCTCGGCGGTAGCGCCCTGGCCCTGTTCGGCATGCTGGTTGCGGTGCTGGTGGACAGCCAGTGGGTGACCCTGGCCGGTTTCGTTCTGGTTGGCGCAGGCGCTGCCAACCTGGTGCCGGTGTTCTGCTCGGCGGTGGGCAAACAGCGCGTGATGCCGGTGGCGCAGGCGCTGTCGACGGTCAATGCGATCGGCTACCTGGGGATCCTGATGGGGCCGGCGATCATCGGTTTCGTGGCGCACCTGTCGACGTTGAGCATCGCCTTGCTGCTGACCGGTGCATTGCTGCTGTTCATCATGGCCAGCGCGGCCACGGTCGTGCGCGGCAGCTGAACCACACCGCCATGAAAAAAGCCGGCACCTTCACAGGTGCCGGCTTTTTTCATGGCCGGGTCAGAACGCCGGTTCGCCGAAGCCGACGTGCTTGTTGCCGTAACGGCGCACGCGGATGTTGGCCTGTTCGGCGTGGCCGACGAAGCCTTCCATCAGGCACAGGCGCGAGCAGTACTCGCCGATCTGCGCAGAGGCTTGGTCGGTGAGGATGCGCTGGTAGGTGCAGGTCTTGATGTACTTGCCCACCCACAGGCCACCGGTGTAGCGCGCCGCCTTGTTGGTCGGCAGGGTGTGGTTGGTGCCGATCACCTTGTCGCCATAGGACACGTTGGTGCGCGCGCCGACGAACAGCGCGCCGTAGTTGCTCAGCTGCTGCATGAAGTAGTCGTCGTCGTGGGTCATGATCTGCACGTGCTCGGAGGCGTATTCGTCCGAGAGGCGGACCATCTCCTGGTAGTCCTCGCAGAGGATGATTTCGCCGAAGTTGTCCCAGGCCTCGCGGGCGATCTTCTCGGTCGGCAGCTTGACCAGCAGGCGTTCGATTTCCTTGAGGGTGTCCAGGGCCAGCGCGCGGGAGGTGGTCAGCATCACCGCCGGGGAGTCCACGCCGTGCTCGGCCTGGCCCAGCAGGTCGGTGGCGCACAGCTCGCCGTCCACCGAGTCGTCGGTGATCAGTAGGGTTTCGGTGGGGCCGGCGAACAGGTCGATGCCGACGCGGCCGAACAGCTGGCGCTTGGCTTCGGCCACATAGGCGTTGCCCGGGCCGACGATGATGTCCACCGGGCTGATCGATTCGGTGCCGATGGCCATGGCCGCCACCGCCTGGATACCGCCCAGGCTGTAGATCGCATCGGCGCCGCCGAGGGCCTGGGCCGCGACGATGTAGGGCGCAGGCTTGCCCTGGAAGGGCGGGGCGGCGGTGGTGATGTTTTTGACGCCTGCGGATTTGGCGGTGACGATCGACATGTGCGCCGACGCCAGCAGCGGGTACTTGCCACCCGGCACATAGCAGCCGGCGGCATTCACCGGGATATGCCGGTGGCCGAGGATGACCCCGGGGATGCTTTCGATTTCCACGTTCAGCATCGATTGGCGCTGGGCATCGGCAAAGCGCCGCACCTGGGCCTGGGCGAACAGGATGTCGTCGTATTCGCGCTCGCTCAGGCGCGCCACGCAGGCTTTGATTTCGGCCTCGCTCAGCCGGTAGTCGGTGCGCTCCCAGCCATCGAAGCGCACGGACAGCTCACGCACCGCGGCATCGCCGCGCTGTTCGATGTCCAGCAGGATGCGGGAAACATCGTGTTTGACTTGCTCGTTGCGAGCTACCTGTTGTTCGGTAGGTTTCGCTTTCTTGATCCACTCAGCCATGCCATCACCTCGGTCGGGCGCATACGTTTCATAGGGTTTGTCAGCAGCACTGTGCTGGGGGAAAACCTACAGGCGAGGGGAGGGCCGAACAATTTCTCACCCGTGCGACGGATGACGCAAAGTGACGCACATTTGGCTTTTGCCTGACGCAAAAAAAGCCGCACCCAGGCCGCTTTCGATTTGCCGGCAGCTCACACCGGGTCGATCGAGGCCGTGCCTGAGCCCAGGTAGTCCACCACTTCCTTGGGGATCGAGGGGTCGTTCGGCGACAGCACCGTGGCCCGCTTGATATGGGCCTTGTTGATCAGCCCCTTGCCGACGAAGTTCATCGCCACCTTGGCCGCCACCGGCTGGCGCACCATGGTGGCGGCGATGCCGCTGGACACGCCGAAGATGTACTTCTTGCTGTTGCGGCTGACCGCGGCCAGGTTGGTGAAGGTCATCTCGTTGCGCTGGATGGTTTCGAAGTCGATGCAGAAGATGCGATTGGCGATGATGAAGCTCAGGCCGTGGTACTTGAAGTGGTAGTCGATCTTGCCGCTGCCATCCTGGTTGGGGAAGCGCTCCAGGTAGTAGTGCATGAGCATGCCGTCCTTCTCGTAGAGGCAGAACACCGACCTGACCACCTTGCCCTTGTAGATCGAGGAGTAGTGGTAGCGCTCGTAGACGCCGGTGAAGTCGCCCAGGTCGGCATCGCTCTCCAGCACCCGCTCGTTGATGAACTGCAGCATCTTCGGCGACTGCACCAGGCTTCTGAACAGGTGGAAGTGGCCGCCCTCGATCATCGAACGAAAATCGTTGGGGCTGGTGTAGAGCACGTCGCTGCTCAGCCCGAAGAAACCGGCGATGGCGCGCAGGTTGGATTTCGACGGCTGGTGGGTGCCGGCCAGGTATTTGTTGAACTGCTGGCGATTGATGCCAACCCGCCGGCACAGCTCGGAAACGGTGCCAACCTGCTCGCATAGCATTTTCAGGTTTTCTTGAAAATTCTCTTGGTTGTGCATGGCATCTGTTCAGTGATTTTCGGCGGTGCGGCAGTCTATGGGCATTTTCTGGGGGCGGCAAGGCAGCGCCCAGGGCCTTGCAAACCCGCAAGCAATGCACGATCCCTGTGGGAGCCGGCTTGCCGGCGATGAGGCCGGGGCAGGCAAAAATACTGCAGCCTTTGCACCGCCTGCTCGGGCCCCATCGCCGGCAAGCCGGCTCCTACAGGCAAATCATGCGTCACTGTGCGTCATCTGCTGCAGCCTTGCGAAATTGAGCGCCCGCAGGCACGCCCCGATACTCGGCCCACCACAGTCCGGGAGGGTGCGATGCCCAGTACACAGTCTGTAAATGAATTGGCCTTTCACTGCACCGTGGCGCGCCACGGCACGCTGGCGCTGGATGTGAGCCTCGCCAGGGCCGCCGGCTTTGCGGCGCTGGAAGTGTCGGCAGCGAAAGTGCAGCAGTACCTCGACGCAGGCCACACCCAGCAAGACCTGCGCACGCTGCTGGGCGGCCTGTCCCTACCCGGTGTCGGCTACCTGCGCGACATCGAGCGCAGCGCTGCGCTGTACCCGGCGTTGATGGCCGAAGCCCGGCAGCTGTTTGCCCTGGCCGCTGCAGCCGGGGCCAAGGGCGTGCAGGTACTGACCGGCCCGCTCGACGTGCAAGCGGTGATCGACCACCGCCAGGGCCGTGCGCCCCGGCACTACGCCGGCCTGCTGGCGCAGGACCTGCACGCGCAGATGCGCACCACCGCCAGCAACCTGCAGGCTCTGGCAGACCTTGCGGCGCAGTTCGACCTCACCCTCTACCTCGAGGCCCTGGCCTGGACGCCCATGGCCGGCGTCGCCCGGCAGGCCGAGCTGATCGACCGGGCCGAGCGCGCCAACCTGAAGATGGTGATCGACTTCTGGCATTGCCACACCAGCGGCGATACCCCGGACGACATCGCGCGGCTGCACAAGGACTACCTCTACGGCGTGCATGTGTGCGACTCGCTGCCGTTCGATGGCGGCATCCCCGATGAAGAGGTGCTGCGCGATGTGCCCATCGGCGCCGGCGTGCTCGACCTTAAAACCTGGGCCCAGGCGGTAAAGGCCAGCGGTTACCAGGGCTGGTGGAGCTGCGAGCTGTTCTGCCGCAAACAGCACCAGGGCGACAGCTTCGCCATCGCCCGCGAGCACTACAGGTTGCTCGACGAACTGGTCAACGGTTAAGCCAGGTGGAAACCAACATGGTCGATTACATAGTGGTTGGCGGCGGCTCCACGGGGTGCACCCTGGCCGGCCGCCTGAGTGAAGACAGCACGGCCACGGTGGTGCTGCTCGAAGAAGGGCCGCGTGACCTGAGCCCATACATCCATATCCCCGGTGCCTACTACAAGACCGCCCAGGGCGGCCTGCTCAAGCGCTACCGCTGGGAGCCCACCCAGGCCCAGGCGCGCAGCGAGGCACCGACCATGGTCCAGGCCAAGGTGCTTGGCGGCGGCAGCTCGGTGAACGCGATGATCTACATCCGCGGCGTGCCTGAGGACTACGATGGCTGGGCGGCGATGGGCGCCACGGGCTGGTCGTATGCCGAGGTGCTGGCGTACTTCAAAAAGGCCGAAGACAACGACACCTTCAATAATGAAGTGCATGGCACCGGCGGCCCGCTGGGGGTGTCGTTCCCGCCCTATGTGCATCCGCTGTCGCGGGTGTGGCTGCAGGCCTGCCAGGCGCAGGGCCTGCCATACAACGCCGACTTCAACAGCGGCAAGCCCGAGGGCTGCGGCCTTTACCAGATCACCGCGCGCAATGGCCTGCGCAGCAGCGCGGCGGCGGCCTATGTGCGGCCGGCCCGTGGGCGCGGCAACCTGTCGGTGCGGACCGGTTGCAAGGTCGAGCAGGTCCTCTTCGACGGCAAGGTCGCCAAGGGCGTGGTCTACACCGAGAAGGGCGTGCGCCGCGAGCTGTACGCGAACAAGGAGATCATCCTGTCGGCAGGCGCCATCGCCACGCCGCAGCTGCTGATGGTCTCGGGCATCGGCCCTGCCGAGCACCTGCAGGCGCAGGGCGTACCGCTGGTGATGGACCTGCCAGGGGTAGGCCGTAACCTGCAGGACCACATCGAAATCTCGATGGTCTATGAGCTGACCGGCCCGCACAGCTACGACAAGTACAAGAAGCCGCTCTGGAAAGCTGCCGCCGGCCTGCAGTACGGGCTGTTCCGCAATGGCCCGGCGGCCTCCAACCTGATCGAGGCGGGGGCGTTCTGGTGGGGGCAGCAGGAGGAGCAGACGCCGGACATCCAGTACTTCATGGTGGTCGGTGCGGGGATCGAGGAAGGCGTGGATACAGTGCCCGGCGGCAACGGTTGCACCATCAACTTCGGGCAGATCCGCCCGCGCTCGCGCGGCTATGTCGAACTCGATGGCAACACGATGGACCAGGCGCCGAGAATCGTGCCGAACTACTTCGCCGACCCCTACGACCTGGATGCCCTGGTCGAAGGCTTTCGCGTGGCCGAGCAGATCATGCAGCAACCGGTGTTCAAGCCCTACATCGCCCGGCGCCATGTGCCGGCGCCGCAGGTGCAGAGCCGCGAGGAAATCGCCCGTTTCTGCGAGCAGATCGCCCATGCCGCGCTGCACCCGGCGGGCACCTGCCGCATGGGCACTGACGAGCAGGCGGTGGTCTGCCCCGAGCTGCGCGTGCGCGGCGTCGAACGCCTGCGGGTGGCCGATGCCTCGATCATGCCGACCCTGGTTTCGGGCAACCCCAACGCGGTGTGCATCATGATCGGCGAGAAACTGGCCGATATGATCCGCTGCAACCGGCATAGCGAAATCGTCTAGCCACAACTTTGAAATTGTTCACATCTGGCTCTTGACTAAGGACTGGTAGCTGGGGAAGTCGTTTGGCTTGCCCCAGCCGGCGAGGTTTGAGACGCAGGACATGGATGCGCACGTGTCACCTCCGACGCTGAACGACAGGAGGCTGACATGAACTTCCAGGGCAAAGGCAATCCATTGAACGACGAGGGCATGGACGAAGTCTGCGCCACGCTGGGCGTGCCCGACTCGCAGGTGTGGGCGGTGTTGACGGTAGAGACACGCGGCTTTGGCTTTTTGCCCGACCGGCGCCCGCAGATCCTCTTCGAGCGCCATGTCTTTCACCGCCTGACCCAGGGCGCCCACGACAGCGGCAATGACGACATCAGCAAGCCCAAGGCCGGCGGCTACCTTGGCGGCGCCGCCGAGTACGCACGGCTGGAAAAGGCCATGGCGCTGGACAAGAGCGCGGCGCTGCAGAGCGCGTCCTGGGGCATTGGGCAGGTGATGGGCTTCAACTTCAAGGTGGCCGGGTTCACCTCCACCGACAAGCTGGTCGCAGGCATGGTCAAGGACGAGAACGCGCAGCTGCAGGCCATGGCCAACTTCATCAAGGGCAACAACCTGGCCGGCGCCTTGCAGCGTGGCAACTGGGTGTCCTTTGCCCGCGGCTACAACGGCGAGGAATTCAAGCGCAACGAGTACGACACGCGCCTTGCCGCAGCCCATGCCAAGTTTCAGGTGACCTTGCCCGACCTCAGCCTGCGCACCGCCCAGGCGGCGCTGCAGTACCTGGGCATGGACCCTGGCCCGATCGATGGCATCCGCGGGCGCCGCACCTTTTCGGCGTTGATCGGCTTCCAGGCGCAAGAAGGCCTCGCCGAAACCGGCCTTTTGGACCAGGACACCCTCGAGCGCCTGCTGGCCAAAGCCTTCGCCTAGGGCGTTCAAGTCACCCACAAGGCAACATGCCCGCGGTTGTTGCCATAGCAGTTCCAGGCGTCGTTGGCATAGGCGTACAGGTACCCCGAGCGCTTGGGCGTATAGGTACAGCCTTGGCCGATCTCGAACACCTCCGGCTTGATCAGGTAGCCTTTGGCGTCCACCCCATCGCCGTTGGTGATCGCCCCGATCAGGCTGAACCAGTTGAACTGTTCATGGCGCTTGGTGAAGTTGAAGTTGGCGTCGTTGTTCCTGAACAGCTTGCTGTACCAGGTTTCCATCTGGCCGAGCGCGCTGCCCACCAGGTGGGCGACTTCCGCCGGCTGGAAATTGCCGTCGTGGGTACCCCCCGGGCCGCAGCTGACCGAACTGTCCAGCCATTCCCCGGTGGCGCGCAGATGGTAGGTGCGGCCGGCCTCCAGCCACAGGCCCGTTTCATTCCACGGCAGGCGGGCGGAGATGTCGATCACCAGCGGGGGAGAGGGCGCGAGCAGGCGAGCCTGGCGGTAGGGGTGCTGGGTGATGGGCGGGTCGTCCTGGCGGTCGAGGGCGGTTTGATGGAACTGCGCGGTTTGCGTCTTGAGGTCGGGGATGCTGCGCGGCTGCGTCGGCAGCAGGCCGAAAACGCCGTCGCAGGAGTCGTGCATCATGTCGTGGTAGTCCGGGCGAATCTGCTTGAGGGTCATCTGGTTGAACGCCAGGCCGCATTGCTCGGCTTGCTCGATCATCCATTGCAGCGCGCCATCGGCCAACCCGCTTTCCCGATAGCCACCGCCCACATCGCAATGCACACCAGGGAACCACAACTGCTGCACATCGCAGCCGGCGGGTACGTCGGTCCACAGGGTGGGCTGGAAGGAGGCACGGCGTTCATCCATCGCCAGGGCATGCCGGCCGGTTCTGACCGAGCGGTGGAAGGCGGTGTCGTGGAAGGTGTAGCGGTTGCGGTCGTCGAGCAGGTTGAGCAATGCCATGTCGTCGGGGATGCCCAGTGCGCCAACGGTATCCCACACGCCGATGAAGCGCAGGGCAATGCTGGCGCCCTTGGCGTTATGGAAGGCCCAGCCCAGCTTGTCCCAGTCGTCGCGGTCTTCCAGCTTGCGCCGGTAGCCGAGTTTCATCAGCCGGTCGAGGCGCTGCCAGACCTCGGCGGCCTCCAGGTCGGCAATTTTCAGCAAGCCGCAGCTGTTGATCAGCCCACTGAGGCTGCGCACGGTGTAGGCACCGCGGCTGAAGCCGAACAGGTAGATGTCCATGCCCGGCTCATAGCAGTAGCACAGCTTCTGGTAGGCGCTCTTGATGTTGTCGTCCAGCCCCGAGCCTGTGCCGCCGCCGAGCGCCTTGTCCCACCACTTGCCGGAGGTGCCGACGCCTGGGTGGTAGTACTTTTCCTGGTGGACACCGGTGGCGTCCTGGTCTGCCACGGCGTTATGCAGCCTGACCACGTTGGTGGGGGCCGGCACGCCCTTGTCGAGTTGCTCGGGGGTGTTCCAGGTGCCGTCGCAGCAAATCACTAGGTTGGCCATGATCGCGTGCTCCTTTGGTGTTGACGTCGTGATGACCCCGCTTGGCTTGCGTACTCAGAACTTCGCGTAGTTCAGCGCATCGACCAGGGCCGAGCCGCCGATGCCGGTGAGCGACAGCAGCAGGGCGCGCACCACCGGCTCGTCGGCATAGCGGGAGAACGCCCCGGTGTTGAGCGCCACGATGCGTTCGCGCAGCAGGCGGAACTTGGCCGACAGTGTCTCGTTGCCGGCGATTTCCAGCAGGTACTGGTCGATGCGCTGCAGGCCGAGGGTCCTGGCCTTTTCCGCGGCGCGGCGCAGGGACAGCGCCGAATACAGCAGGATCAGCCCGGTCAGGGTGAAGGTGATGATCATCCCCGGCGGGGTTGGCCAGTTGTCGAAGTAGCTGCTGCGCGAAATGATCAGGATCAGCAGCACCACGGTCGGGGCGTAGATCAGGCGGCTGACGGCGGCGGTGCGCTTGGCGATCAAGGTCAGGCCGAACCACTCGTCGATGCTGGCGTGGGCAGCCTTGGGCACCGGGTCGAGGACATCGCCGTACAGCGCCTTCTGCTCGCGTTGCAGCGCTTGCGGCCATTCCCACTGTTCTTCGCTGAGCCGGCGGATGAAGCGGATCAGCAACCGGTTGGCGTCCACTACCCAGAACACCAGCAGGTTGAAAGCCAGCAACGGCGGCAGCCAGCTCCAGTGGCGCAGGGTCAGGTTGCCGCGCATCGGGTCGCCATCCATGGGCCATAGCACATAGAGCAGGCTGGTCAGTACCACGAAGATCCAGGAGGTGAGCATCGCCCGCAGCAGCCTGGCGCCGAAGCTGCCGCAGATGCGGTGGTCACGCCAGTAGGCCAGCAGTTGCCCGGCGTCCTGGGGGTCGCGAGGGGCGTGCGGCGACAGCGGCAGGAACACATCATTGAGCCAGCCGCCGAAGGCCTCGGCGAGCTGCTTCATGGGCCGTAACTTGCCATCCTTGAAGGGCTGAAGCTGGCGCCACAGACCGACCGCGTGATCATCACCATTGGGGCTGCTCAAGTGGTACTTGCGCTCGATTTCCTGATGGTTCAGGCGCAGGTTGCGTGCGCCCCAGGCCAGGGCGGCAAGCGAAATGATCACGGCGAGCACGCGCAGGGCAATGGTCGGCCAGGCACTGATGCCCTCGAACAGGAACATCGGCTCGCCCAGGCCGCCTTCGGTCAGATCCTCGCGTTGCTGGTAGGCGCGTAGCAGCACCAGGACGAAAAACACCAGGGGTACCAGCACGTACCAGGCGCTGGCGTCGAACAAGCCACGCGCCGGCGGCCGGTCGCCGCTGCTCTCGCTTCTGTCCAGATCGCGGCGGTTCAGGCCCGAGGCGATCAGGCCGATCAGGATCAGGCCGAAGGTCACCCACAGCAACTCGACCCGCCAGGTGCGCGTGGCGATCCAGGCAGTGAGGGCCGCCACGCCATAGAGTGCCGAGGGCACCCAGACACTGAAGCCCTTGCGGCTTTCACGGTGGTTGCCGCTGCGCCAACTCAGCAGCAGGCCAAGGGTGACCAGCACCAGGGCCAGGGGGCCGGCGAGGAAGAACGACTGGATGCCATGCAGGCGGAATTTGAGGGCTTCGGAAGGCTCCGGGTAGATAGGCGGCGAAGGGTCCTGCAGGCAGCGCAGGGCCATGATGTCCTGCGGGCGGATGTAGGTGCCCTGGCCCGAGCGATTGTTGATCGGTGCGCAATCGGGGGAGCGCCGTTTGGTCAGGCTGCTCTCCAGCGGTATGAAGCCGCTGATGCCCACTTCGTAGATGCTCGGGGAGAGGATGCCGGCCTTGGAATAATCGAACTTCCAGCGCTTGGCGTCGAAGGGTTCGGGGGCCAGTGCGGCCAGTACCGCGACGAACACCGCGCTTTGCTGGCTGTCGCGAAACGGTGGCATCTCCTGCTGCAGGGCGCGGGTCAGGGTCAGGCCGTAGGGCGATGCCAGCACCAGGTTGCGCGTGACCTGGGCTTGGCCGCGCTGGAGCATGCGCGCATCCAGTTCGGTGGAAAAATACAGCTTGTTCGGCATGCGGCTCTTGAGCGCCTGCAGCACCAGCAGCTTGTCGTAGGTGTCCAGGCCCAGCACCCCGATGGCGCCGATGCCGCTTTGGCCTGCGTCGCGGTAGGCCTCGTCCTGCAGCATGATGTGGTCGGCCAGGCGCCGCAGGTAATCGAGCTGGGAGTTGCCGTCGGACTTTTCCAGCGGGCTGAGGTCGACGCTGCGGGGGTCTTTATCGGGTTTCTGCTCGGTCTTGGCGATGCTGTCTTCCGGCAGCCGCCCGTCCAGGCCGCGCAGGTAGCTGTAGCGCAGCACCCAGGGGTCGACCCGGGCGGCGTCCAGGGGCGGCAAGGCCGGGCGCTCGCCGATCCTGTTGCGGAAGCTTTCGATCAGCGCGCGGCTGTAGAAGCTGTCCCATTCGGAGATCAGCGCGATGCGATTGGCGCTGCGCCACTCGGCGCCCGGGAAGCAGCGGCTTTCTTCCTGCGGCGTGGCGCACTGGGCCCCGGCCGTTGGGTCGACATGGCGCAGCTTCAGTTCTTCGAGCAGCAGGCGGGCCAGGGTGGTGTCGTCGCTGACCGTGCGTATCAGTGGCAGGCCTTTGAACGAAGGGTCCGGCTTTTGGCCCCGGGTGTCGAAGTCGCCTAACAACAGTTTCTTGTCGGCCGTGGCCAAGGGGGAATAGATTTCGATACCCGGGGGGATTTCTGCCACGGGTTTTCGTGTGGAGCCAGCGACTTCACCTTTTTCGGTGAGCCCGTAGCGAGCCTGGGCTTCTCGCTGATACAGGCTGCGCAGCATCGTCGAGTCGGCAGGCCCGATGACCTTCAGTGTGTAGCTCGACATGCTGCTCGACAGCGTGTCTCTGAGACGGCTCAGTTGGCCCAGCGGATCCTCCTTTATCGCATCCTGCTTGAGCCACAACAGCCTGACGCGGGCTGTCGGTGGCTGTTCTTCGTCGTTGGTCGGGTCAGGGACCAGAGGGTCGGCGACGAAGTCCTCGTAGGGCACGTCCAGCGTCGGTTCATTGATCGGCGCTCGGACTTCTTGCAGTGTCATTCTTTGCGTTTCGGGGAGGCTCAGCGCATCCAGAGGAATGGCCAGGCAGCGAATATGTTGCTCATCATCGGGTACCAGGCGAGCGCCTTTCAAACCGGCCAGGATGGCATAGCGCATGCGGCGGCGAAGCTCGACCGCTTCGGCGTAGGCGCCATCTTCCACCAGGGCCACGATCAGTTGCGCATCACCCTTGGGTTGAGCACTGGTGCACGGCGCTGTCGCGGGTGAGAGGTTCAAGTCCTTGGTGCGCTTGCGGTACCGCTCCAGCGCATCGAAAGGGTCCTGCCACAGGCGTGCTTCGATCGGCATCTGCGGCTGGAACTGCGCACCCTCCGGGCGCGTTTCCATGAAGGGCGCGCGGGTCAGGGCAAACGCGGAAACGACAAGGCTCAGTATCAATGCACTGCCAGGCAGCCACACGGCATAGTTGCCTGTTGAATCCTTGTTTGCGTCCATGGTGCATCACCGGATCAGGTCGCCCTTTGCACAGGTGCGGGACCGGATCCAGGAGCCACGAACTACGGGGGCTTGCACTACGTCGATGGGGTCGAACGTGCAGAGCGGCGAGCATTGGACTTTGTATACCCATTGGGCAAGTTGAATTGTAGAGAAACCCGGCGGGGCGGCAAGTTATCGGCTTGCTTTCGGATGTTCGGTACTGGGCAGTGCAAGATCACTTCGTTGCCTGGCCTGGCCTCATCGCCGGCAAGCCGGCTCCCACAGGTGTGGGCTGCCCCAATAAGTTGGACAGCTATGTGGGAGCCGGCTTGCCGGCGATGAGGCCCGCCGCAGCGACCTGCTCAAAGCCCCTAGCGCTTGGCCATGGCCGCCAGCGCAGCCTTCGCCTCGTCGCTGTTGAGCCGCTCGATGAACAGCAACCCCTCCTTGGCCACCGTCGCCGCCAGCTCTTCGCGGTGCGCATCCTTGAGCAAGCGCTTGCTGATGCGCAGCGCCTCGGCCGGCAGTTGCTGCAGGCGGCGCGCCAGCTTCACGGCCCCAGCCTGGCACTGAGCGCCATCGTCGAACAACCCGGTGGCCAACCCCCAGTTCAGCGCCTGCTCGCCATCGATCAACTGGCTGCACAGCAGCAACTGCGCTGCCCGCGCGTGCCCCAGCAGCCTTGGCAGCAACAGGCTCGCGCCAAATTCCGGGCACACGCCCAACGGCACGAACGGGGTGCGCAGCTTGGCGTCGCGGCTCACCAACACCTGGTCGCAATGCAGCAGCAGGGTGGTGCCGATGCCGATTGCAGGGCCTGCGACTGCGGCGATCAGCGGCTTATCCAGGGCCAGCACCGCCCACATCATGCGAAACACCGGGCTCTGCAGGTCGGTTGGCGGCTGGTCGAGGAAGTCCGGCAGGTCGTTGCCGGCGGTGAAGCACTCGGCGCTGCCGGTGAGCACGATCACCTCCACGGCGGGGTCGCTGTTGGCGGCCTCGAACAGCTCGGCCAGGCGCGTATACATGGCGTTGGTCAGGGCATTGAGCTTGTCCGGGCGGTTCAGGCGCAGGGTCAAAAGGCCTTCGTCGAGATGGTGCTGGATCAGGTCGGTCATCAGGAGCCTCTGTTGTTCTTGTCGTGGATGCTGAAGCAGGTGTCGCCGGAGTATCGCGTTTTACGCGACTTACTGTACAGTCGTTCAACTGGACTAGCCGAGCTCGAGGACGACAGATGACCCAGGAAGCCCGCTTCAGCCGCATGCTGCCCGAACTGCGCAAGGCCAATCTGGTCGAGGCCACTTTGGCTTGCCTTAAGCGCCATGGCTTCCAGGGCGCCTCGATCCGCAAGATCTCCGCCGAGGCCGGTGTGTCGGTGGGGCTGATCAGCCACCACTATTCGGGCAAGGACGAGCTGGTTGCCGAGGCCTACATGGCGGTCACCGGGCGGGTCATGCAACTGCTGCGCGAGGCCATGGCCCAGGTGGCGCCCAACGCCCGCGAACGGCTGTCGGCATTCTTCCGCGGCTCGTTCAGTGCCGAGCTGCTCGACCCGCAGCTGCTCGACGCCTGGCTGGCGTTCTGGGGTGCGGTGAAGACCGCCGAAGCGATCAACCAGGTGCACGACCACTCCTATGGCGAATACCGCCGCGAGCTGCGCACCTTGCTCAGTGAGCTGGCGCGGGAGGAGGGCTGGGCGCAGTTCGACGCCGACCTTGCCGCCATCAGCCTCAGCGCGCTGCTCGACGGCCTGTGGCTGGAGTCGGGGCTGAACCCGGGCACCTTCACCCCGGCCCAGGGCGTGCAGATCTGCGAGGCCTGGGTCGATGGCCTGCAGGCCGGTGGTCGGCAACGCTTCACCACCTCCATAGAGGCCTGTTGATCGGCCGTTCAGCAGTCGCTAGTCTTGGCCCACTCTAATAAGAAACGCGCCTTCGGGCGACTCAGGACCCTACGCAATGACCTCTCGCGTACTGATCGTCGACGACGATCCGCTGATTCGTGACTTGCTCCAGGCCTACCTCGCCCAGGAAGGCTACGTCGTGCACTGCGCCGCCACCGCCGAGCAGGCCGAAACGCTGCTGGCCGAGCAGCCGGTGGAACTGGTGATGCTGGACATCCGCCTGCCCGGCAAGGACGGCCTGACCCTGACCCGCGAGCTGCGGGTGCGCTCGGAAGTGGGGATCATCCTGATCACCGGGCGCAACGACGAGATCGACCGCATCGTCGGCCTGGAATGCGGCGCCGACGACTACGTCAGCAAACCGCTCAACCCCCGCGAGCTGGTGTCGCGCGCCAAGAACCTGATCCGCCGCGTGCGCCACGCCCAGGGCACGCGCCCGGCCGCGCCGGCCAATGCCTCGCTCAAGCAGTTCGGCGACTGGTCGCTGGACTGCGACCGCCGCCGCCTGGTCGATGCGCAAGGCGGCGAAACGCTGCTGACCCACGGCGAATTCCAGCTGCTCAGCGTGTTCCTGCGCAACAGTGGCCATACCCTGAGCCGCGACCAGCTGATGGACCAGATCCGCAACCGCGAGTGGGTGCCCAACGACCGTTCCATCGACGTGCTGGTCGGCCGCTTGCGGCGCAAGCTGCACGACGACCCGGCCGAGCCTGAACTGATCATCACCATCCACGGCGCCGGCTACCTGTTCACCGCCAGCGTGGCGGCGTGAGCCGCTACCTGCTCGGCCTGCTGGCGCTGCTGGCAAGTGCAGCGCTGCAGGCCGGCGAAAGCATTCGCTACTGCGACTACCCGGTCTACCCGCCGGTGTCCTGGAGCGACGGCAGGCAGCCGCGCGGCCTGGCGCCGACGGTCGTGCGCGAGCTGTTCGGGCGGCTGGGCTACCAGGTCGAAATGGTGGTGCTGGGCAACTGGCAGCGCTGCCTGCTCGATGCCGCCGAAGGGCGGGTGGATGTGGTGCTGGCCTACACCTCCGAGCAGCGCGCCCAGACCATGCTGTTTTCCCAGGTGCCGGTGCTGCGCGAGGAGGTGGCGGTGTTCGCCAACCGCCAGCGGCCGCTGAAGTTCGACAAGCTCGAAGACCTGGCCCATTACCGCGGCGGGCTGCTGTTCGGCGAGAGCTACGGCCCCGAGTTCGACCGTTTCGTGGCGCAGCACCAGAACATCGAATGGGTGTCGGACAGCGGGCAGAATTTCGGCAAGCTGATGCGCGGGCGCATCGATTTCGTGATCCAGGAGCGGCGCACCGGCCAGCTGTTCGTCGAGCACCTGGCCGGCGCCCGCGACATCGTCGCGCTGCCCCCGGCGCTCAGCGTCGATTACCTGCGCGTGGCGGTGTCGCGCCGTTCGCCGCTGAGCAGGCGCATGGCCGAGATCGACCAGCAACTGCAGCAGATGACCGATGCCGGCGAGCTCGAGCGCTGGCTGCACGAGAGCGAGGTCACCTACCGCGACATGGTCAGCCAGCCATGAGCCGCCTGCAACCGGGGGGCCTGCTACGCCGGCTGCTGCTGTTCATCCTGCTGTTCAGCCTGTGTTTCACGGTGCTGGCCAGCAGCGTGCAGCTGTATTTCGAATACCGCCGCGAGATGCGCGAGATCGATGCGCGCATGGCGCTGATCCGTGCCGGTTACCTGGAGAGCCTGGAGCGCAGCCTGTGGGACCTGAACCAGGAGCAGCTCAACGTGCAGCTGCGCGGGCTGGTGGATTTCTCCGACGTGGCACGGGTGCGCCTGAACAGCCCCGACTTCACCTTGCAGCAGGGAGATGCGGCGCCGCAGGGGCCGCTGCGGGTCGAGCGCTTCGCCTTGGATTACCAGCCGCCTTCAGGCCCGGTGCGCCACCTGGGCGAGCTGGAAGTGAGCATCGACCTGGGCGCGGTGCATCGACGCCTGTTCGCCACGGGGCTGACCAGCCTGCTGTGGATGAGCGTGTTCCTCTGCGGCCTGGCCCTGGCGCTGTCCGGGTTGTTCTACCGCCTGGTCACCCGCCACCTGCAGGTGATGGCCGACTTTGCCCGGCGCATTGGGGCCGGCCAGTGGCACGAGCCCCTGCGCCTGCGCAAGCGCCGCTCGCCACACCCGGACGAGATCGACAGCGTGGCGCTGGCGCTGGATGACATGCGCCGGGCGATTCTCAGTGACATCGAGCGCCGCGAGCGCGACCGCCTGGCCCTGCAGGGCAAGCGTGACGAGCTGCAGAAGCAGGTCGAGCGCCGCACCGCGAGCCTGATGCGTGCCAAGGACGACGCCGAGGCCGCCAACCTTGCCAAGTCGCGCTTCCTGGCCACCATGAGCCATGAATTGCGCACGCCTTTGAACGGCATCCTCGGCATGGCCGAGCTGCTGCGCGGCGCCGGGCTGGCGGCGCAGGACCGCACCCGCCTGGAGGCGCTGTACAAGGCCGGCGAAGGGCTGCTGGGCATCCTCAACGAAGTGCTGTACTTCGCCCGCCTCGAAGAAGGCGAAAGCCGCCCGGAGGCCGTGGCGTTTTCCCTGCGCCAGCTGTGTGACGAGGTGCTGACCCTGCTCGAGCCCCGTGCGCTGGCCAACGACAGCCTGGTGCTGTGCCGCATCGACCCGCAGCTGGCCGGCCACCAGCATGGCGCCGAGCAGTACCTGCGCCAGGTGCTGAGCAACCTGCTGGCCAATGCCATCAAGTTCACCGAGGGCGGCGAGATCCTGGTCGAGGTCCAGGTGCTGCGCCAGGCGCCCGGTCGCCAGCAGCTGCGGGTGAGCGTCACCGACGATGGCATCGGCATCTGCGAGGCGATGCAGCCGAAGATCTTCGACCGCTTCGTCCAGGCCAGCGAGGCCGTGGCCCG
Source organism: Pseudomonas sp. UBA6315 (assembly GCF_002438125.1). Classification (NCBI taxonomy): domain Bacteria; kingdom Pseudomonadati; phylum Pseudomonadota; class Gammaproteobacteria; order Pseudomonadales; family Pseudomonadaceae; genus Pseudomonas; species Pseudomonas sp. UBA6315. Next base: position 17,034 of record NZ_DJTF01000157.1, on the reverse strand, counting down.
GCGCTACGGCGGCACCGGTTTGGGCCTGGCCATCAGCAAGCACCTGGTCGAGCAGATGGGCGGGCAGATTGGCGTGCGCAGCCGCGAAGGGCAGGGCAGCTGCTTCTGGTTCGAGCTTGAGCTCGAAACGGGGCAAGGGCTGCAGGCCGTGGCCGATACGGCTGCCAACGTGGCGCCGCTGGACATCCTGGTGGTGGAAGACGTGGCCTTGAACCGCGACGTGGTGCGCGGGCTGCTGGAGCGTGACGGGCACCGGGTGTGGCTGGCCGAGGATGCCGAGCAGGGCTTGCAGCTGTGCGCCCAGCGGCGCTTCGACCTGCTGCTGCTGGATGTGCACCTGCCGGGCAGCAGTGGCGTGGAGCTGTGCCGGCAGGTACGCGCTGGCGCCACGCCCAACCGCGCCACGCGCATCCTGGCGCTGACCGCCAGCGTCCAGCCGGGGCTGGTGCGCGCCTACCTGGATGCCGGCATGCAAGGCGTGCTGGGCAAGCCGCTGAAGCTGGCCAACCTGCGCCTGGCCCTGGCCGGGCAGGGCCAGGCGCAGCAGCCTGCAACCTCTGCCTGGCTCGACCACGCACTGCTCGGCACGCACCGCACGCTGCTGGGCGAGCAGAAGCTGCAGGGCCTGCTGGCCGGTTTGCGCGACGCCCTGGCGCAACACCGCCAGCCGTTGCTCGAAGCGGTGGAGGCGGGGGACTGCACCGAGGTCATGCACCTGGCCCATCGCCTGGCCGGCAGCTGCGATTCCCTGGGCTTGTGCGGCCTGGCAGCGAGCTTGCGGCAACTGGAAGAAAGCGCCCTGGCACGCGACAAGGCCGCTGTGCGGGCCATGGCCGGGGCGCTGCGCGAGCAGCTCTTGCGCGCCGAAGACAGCCTGGCGCAACTGCTGGCGGCCTGAGACAAAAACCTTACGACTTTTTACATCTTCGATCTTTACGATCAACCGCGCCTTACATCGCTTTCCAATAATCGGCTCAACCGCGGCACGCGGTCTTCGACGCTTATTGGAGATAATAATAATGAAAGGCCGTAAAGCTGAAGGTATCCACCTCACACGGGCATTGAAGAGCCGGCACATCTTCATGCTCTCGCTCGGTGGCGTGATCGGCACCGGGCTGTTCATGGGCTCGGGCGTGACCATCAACCAGGGCGGGCCGGTGGGCGCGATCCTGGCCTACCTGGTGGCCGGTTTCCTGATGTACCTGGTCATGGTCTGCCTGGGCGAGTTGTCGGTGCAGATGCCGGTGTCCGGCTCGTTCCAGGCCCATGCGACGAAATTCATCGGCCCGGCCACGGGCTTTATGATCGGCTGGGTGTACTGGATGAGCTGGGCCACCACCGTGGGCCTGGAGTTCACCGCTGCCGGCATGCTGATGGAGCGCTGGTTCCCCGGGGTGCCGATCTGGTACTGGTCGGCGCTGTTCGTCGCCGTGCTGTTCGGCATCAACGCCCTGGCCACCCGCGCCTTTGGCGAGGCGGAGTACTGGTTTGCCGGCATCAAGGTGGCGGCGATCCTGGGCTTCATCATCGTCGGCGTGCTGGTGATCTTCGGCGCGATCCCGCTGACCAGCGGGGCGCCGGCGCCGATGATGAGCAACCTGATCGGCGAGTCGCTGTTCCCCAATGGCCTGTCGGCCGTGTTCGCGGTGATGATGACCGTGGTCTACGCCTTCCAGGGTTGCGAGATCATGGGCGTGGCGGCGGGCGAGACCGACCAGCCGGAAAAAAGCATCCCGCGCGCGGTGCGCAACGTGGTGTTCCGCGTGCTGATCTTCTATGTGCTGGCGATCGTGGTGCTGTCGGCGATCGTGCCGTGGCAGCAGGCCGGGCTGATGGAAAGCCCGTTCGTGCAGGTGTTCGACATGGTCGGCATTCCTTTTGCCGCGGACCTGATGAACTTCGTGATCCTCACCGCGATTCTCTCGGTGGGCAACTCCGGCCTCTATGCCTCCACCCGCATCCTCTGGGCCATGTCCAAGACCGGCATGGCGCCCCGCAGCCTGTCGCCGCTGAGCAGCCGCGGCGTGCCGCTGCGGGCGCTGTTCATCACCCTGTGCTTTGCGCTGGTGTCGCTGATGACCAGCTTCGTCGCCGCCGACACCTTGTTCATGGTGCTGATGGCGGTGAGCGGGATGTCGGGCACGGTGACCTGGATCGTGATTGCCCTGGCGCAGTACCGCTTCCGCCAGCAGTTCCTGCGTGATGGCGGGCAGTTGAGTGAGCTGAAGTACCGGGCTCCGCTGTATCCGCTGGTGCCGTTGCTGTGCATTACCCTGTGCAGTTCGCTGTTCGTGTTTCTGGCGATGGATGAGACCCAGCGGCCTTCGCTGTACTGGGGCTTTGGGTTTATTGCGCTGTGTTATGCGGCGTACTTCGTGGTGCAGCGTAAGCGCCAGGGGGTAGGGTTGGAGCCGGATATGCCGGTGGCGTGAAGCGAATGAACGCGGCCTGAGGGCCGCGTTTTTTGTTGGAGCGGGGCTCAGGGTCTACGCAGCTTGCTTGGTTTCATTGAGGAAAAGAGTGAAGTAAGCGTTCTCCAGTGTGCTGTGCTGAGTGGTGTGGAGTTGGTTTTGTTAATTTGTCCCAAGGCTTCTATTGTTTTTTGTTCGATAGCGGTTGCCGGTCTGTTTAAATGGATGCTCAGAGGGTCAGTTTCGAAATTGAGTATTTCGTAGTTGTAAGTTCTAAGTGTTTTCACTGGGTCGCTCTGTAGAATTCGGGTGCGGCCATCGCCGAGTAGGATTTCTTGTTTCGAAAAGCTCCGGCGCCCTATTGAAGTTGGTTTCGGAAGAAAGCTTTTTGGGGCGGGTACCATATTGATTTTTCATCATGACTCCTGGTTTTGTGATTGCCCAGTATTTGCGGGTGTCTAGAGGTTTAGGGGTTTGAGAAGCGTGTGTCAATTGTTTGAATGAAGGGGGTAGGTTTTTAAGTTGTTTAGTCGAAGTTCTTTTTTGTGGGAATGCGCCTCAGTAATTTCCTACGTAGGGATAGTGCTGTGTCGTTGACTATGATTTTTAGGGTGTTCGTGCAGGAAGTATCTGTGTTAAGTGTAGGAAAAATCATTCATCTGACCCAGGATTTTCTTGGTTTTGTGAGGTGCGGGGTTCGCAAGCTATGGATGATGAGTCGATGTTGAATGGCAGAGGACGCAGAATGAGTGTTTCGATATGTGTGCAGGTGATTTCGTCAACTCCGGAATTGATTTCCGAGCGCCGCGATTAATCAAAAGAGACATTCACCACTCCGGCAGCATTGCATCCGGCTCGGCTCTATCGCCGGCTCTCACACGGGTATTCTCATAGTCACTGTGAGGTGCAACCGAATAGACCTGCAGCAGTGCCAAGAAGCTAAAAGGAGAGCACGCTCATTTTTTCGCTTCCGCAGCTAGGCGGATGGACTGTAATTTTCGAAGCTCGGCCTAAATTGAGGCTCCGGGGAGCTACTGCCGTCGGGATAGTAGTAAAGGGTTCGATTGCCTTCGCGCTTTACCTTCGGTCCCACGGAGCGCGCAATAAAAGCAGAATGCAGGACGGGTTCGAAATATACCTTTCGTGCCTGCGTTGCCTGGTATTTGCTATATATATGGCCATCTCCGGTCAAGCTCACACTTTTCTCGTAGCCCCCGATAAAGCTTTCGTGCGTCCAAGGGTAGTAGTCGTTGCGCATAATCAGATCGCCTTCAACTTTTCTATCCGCGCCGCCGCGCCCCGAATCATTGTGATCAAAAATAACGACTATCCCACCGCCTGCGCCGTAAACAACGCCATCGCCAAACTGGGTGGGATCTTTATACATCACACCGAAGGTGACATTGCTCAGGCGCCATTGACACGCACCGCCACCGTCTATTGCCAACTTAGTTTCATACAGATCGGTCAGCCCCTGACGCACAGGTTGAATGTTTGTGCTTTTGTACCCTTCACGCTTATAAGGCACTCCGCTGGCTGTATAGTCAGTAAACGTGCATAGCTTCGATCGATACATGACTTGCATGACCTCTGCAATAAGTTCTTCAGGTACTTTGACAGTCACGGTAATGTGCTCTCCATCCACTGCCGGGTTAAGACTTCTGTCGGTGGTGCAACCTGCAAGATTTAGGATCAGTATCAGAAACCCTATAGACAGTGCCAGGTTCATTTTTGCACCTCGGCAGCCAGGCGTATGGCTTGCATTTTTCGAAAGTTTGGCTTGAATTGAGGCTCTGGAGTGCTACTTCCGTCAGGGTAGAAGTAAATTGTTCGATTGCCTTCGCGCTTTACCGTTGGGCCCACAGAGCGCGCCATATAACCAGAATGGAGGACGGGTTCGAAATACACACTTCGCGCCTGTAGTGCTTTGTATCTGACATATATTTGACCTTCTCCAGTCAAGCTAATGCTTTTTTCATATCCTCCGATAAAGCGTTCATGCATCCAGGGGTAGTAGTCATTCTTTAATGTCAAATCGCCCTCAATCTTTTTATACACGCCAGCGCGACCTGGATTATTCTCATCAAACATAACAACGATACCTCCTCCCGCGCCGTAAACCACTCCATCGCCAAACTGGGTAGGATCTTTATACATGACACCAAAGGTGACGTTGCTCAAGCGCCACTGACAAGCCCCGCCGCCGTCCACCGCCAAGTTGGCTTCATATAGATCAGCCTGCCCCCTACGCATAGGCTGTACATCAGTTCGTTTGTACCCATCACGTTGATAAGGCACGCCACTCGCCGTATGGTCAGTAAACGTGCACAGCTTCGATCGATACATGACATGCCAGACTATGGCCACATATAAAGAGTTTTCTATCCAGTGAGCTTTCAGGAATTATTTCTATTAATTCTTTGCGGTAGATTTTTCTAGCAACTTCAAACCCGTTACGGAAGCCTAGGTGTACGCGGCCTCGTGCCGTTAAATCAGGGCAGGGTACGCTTGGTGCACAACTTGATGGAGATTTTGGTTTAACTGGACGGAAGGCCAAGTCGGTAATTAAATCGTCAATGCCATCCGTTTCGGTACCGCGCCAAGCCACCAATACCTGAGTTGAACTGATCGCGTAAAATAGCTGGGTATGACCTTCCGCTGACTCAGCTTGGTCAGTGTCCAGTGATTTATTATTCGTATAGCGATCACTAAACGGAACATCTGTCACCAAGCACGGCCAAGCTTGGCCGTTGTCCCATACTCGGGGCGTGCGTGATAGATCCGTGCACTGCAATTCAAAAAACTCCAGCACGGAGCCTCTCTCCATAAGGTGTGATTTACTGTAAGACAAGATACTCATCAAACCTAAGTTGTAAGCGTTCGCCAGGCTGTAATCACGCTGATGGTGAAGCACTAGAGACCATGCACGTAACGGACATACCTCCAGCACATGACGGCGGTTCAAGTCCTCGTAGCAAACGCTAAATCCTTCATAGTCCGGATCCGGGAAGTGGAAAGCCGGCGGTGAATCCGGATTCGCCAGCGGAGGGTCGAAATTAGGCAACTGATCGCACAGTTGCCCAATACGCAGGTAGTGGTAACCATGTCCTGCCGCCTGCGCCTCGTCTTCAATCGGTGAAAACCCTGAACGCTGAGGCCCATGCAGCGGTGTAGGGTTGCCAATTCCAGGCCGTGCAGGCTCGGGTCTTTCAGCACGCAGGCGCCTTGTCGACAATTGCTCAGCCAAGGGGTCGGCCGACAACTTCAGGCTGATGCGAATCGGATGCAGACCTTCCAGGCGAATCACGCCTTGGGCATCGCTTACCCCGGTATATACAGGTGCGCAGGCGGCGCGCGTGGCGTCATTTTCGGCGCGATAGGGTATGTTCACCAGCGGTTCGCCCCGTTCGTCGAGTAGCTGAAACTCCAGCCAGTGTGTTTTCTGTTTGCCACAAATAACCACTTTGCTCGAGCCCAGCGTGTCCGTGCGATGAAGGAATTCATTCATAAATTTATTATCTATTCCAAGGCGTTGTTTTTAAGCGCAGGGTGAAGTTTTAAGTGCGTCGCCAAAGGGTGGGGTTATGGCGAAATTGAATGCTCGATCACGTACTTTCGAGAGAAGATTCTCATTCCATGAAGGAAGTGTGCTGTTCCGCTGAGGTGATAATCAGGACGACTATCAGGGGTGCGCAGAACTATCAAAGCCAATGAATGCGCCGAGCACGGTACGTTGAGGCTCAATCTGCGGGGCTGGCAACACCAGTAGGCGCACATCGGCGCCGAGCTTACTTTGAGTGCTGTCGAAGACGGGTTTGTACAGGCTGGGGTCAACGATGCCCTGGGCATTTTTCAAAACTCCACTGTAATGAAGTTTTGAACTTGGCGCACATTTTCTGAACAGGCCAGCCTTCCGGGGGAATATAGATGTTTCCTACATTTAGCTGAAATTTCTCCTACAAATATTTACATGATCTGGGCGGGCCCCTTCGCGGGGCAAACCCGCTCCCACAGGCAGGGCGCTCATGGGCAGTTGTACAAAGTTGTAACAGCGCCCGCCGACGCATCGCTGAATCGCAAAATAAATCCATATAAAACAATGAGATAAATAGATTTTTCAGCGGTTACACGCCAACCACCCCGCCAATTGCCTCCTTACTGAACACTCGTTTAGCATGAGCCTCAGGTCTTACCCCCAATCACAATAATTCGAGGCCCGTCATGACCGCTCCGTCGTCCCTACTCACGCAGGTTGAAGCCGGCGTCGCCTGGATCACCCTGAACCGCCCCGAGCAGCGCAATGCGCTGGATATCCCCACCCTGAAGACGCTGCACGCCACCCTCGAGGCGTACAACAGCGACCCGGCCGTGCGCGTGGTGGTGCTGACCGGCAGCGGCCGCAGCTTCTGCGCCGGCGCCGACCTTGCCGAATGGGCCGAGGCCGAAGCCCGTGGCGCCCTGGAAACCTATGGCTGGACCGAAACCGCCCACGCCCTGATGCAGTGCCTGCACAACCTGGGCAAACCCACCATCGCCGCCATCAACGGCACCGCCGTCGGCGCCGGCATGGACCTGTCGCTGTGCTGCGACCTGCGCCTGGCCGCCCAGTCGGCGCGCTTCAAGGCCGGCTACACCAGCATGGCCTACTCGCCGGACGCCGGCGCCAGCTGGCACTTGCCGCGCCTGATCGGCAGCGAGCAGGCCAAGCGCCTGCTGTTCCTCGACGAGCTCTGGGGCGCCGAGCGCGCACTGGCCGCCGGCCTGGTCGGTGAAGTGGTCGCCGACGAGCAGTTGCCCGGCGCCACCGCCGAGCTTGCCGCACGCCTGGCCCAAGGGCCGACCTTCGCCTTCACCCAGACCAAACGGCTGATCCGCGAGGGCGCCGCGCGCAGCCTCGGCGAACAGCTCAGCGCAGAGCTCGCCGCCGGTCTGCTCTGCGGGCGCAGCGACGATGGCGCCGAAGCCTTGCGCGCGGCCACCGAAAAACGCGCACCACGCTTCACCGGCAAGTAAGCACTCACTCATTCCCCGGTTACCCAGGAACAGGCCATGAATTTCCAACTGACCCAAGAACAAGAAATGTTGGTGGATGCCGTACGCAGCTTCGTCGCCAAGGAGCTGTTGCCCCATGAAGAAGCCGTGGACCGCGCCGATGAAGTGTCCCCGGAGCTCGCCGCGCAAATCCGTGGCAAGGCCATCGCCGCCGGCTTCTATGCCTTCAACATGCCCGAAGAGGTCGGTGGCGGCGGCCTCGACTACCTGTCCCAGGCACTGATCGAGCGCGAGCTGTCGAAAGTCTCCTGGGCCCTGCACGTGTTCGTCGCACGGCCGTCGAAAATCCTCATGGCCTGCACCGGCCAGCAGGTCGAGGACTACCTGCTGCCGTGCATCCGCGGCGAGAAGACCGACTGCTTCGCCCTGACCGAACCGGGCGCAGGCTCCGATGCCAACTCGATCAAGACCCGCGCCGTGCGCGAAGGCGACGACTTCGTCATCAACGGCAGCAAGCACTTCATCAGCCATGCCGGGCACGCCGATTTCGCCATCGTCTTCGCCGTCACCGACACCTACGAGCACAACGGCAAGAAGCGCAACGCCGTCACCGCCTTGCTGGTCGACCGCGGCACCCCGGGCATGACCATCCGCCGCGGCCCCAAATGCGTGAGCAACCGCGGCTACCACACCTACGAGCTGTTCTTCGACGACTGCAAGGTGCCGGCCAGCAAGGTGCTCGGCGAAGTCGGCAAGGGCTGGGAGGTGGCCAACGCCTGGCTCACCGCAGGCCGGGTGATGGTCGCCGCCAACTGCGTCGGCCAGGCCCAGCGCGCGCTGGATGCGTCGCTGCAATGGGCGGCCGACCGCAAGCAGTTCGGCCAGCCGATCGGCACCTACCAGGGTGTGTCGTTCAAGCTCGCCGACATGGCCACGCAGATTCGCGCCGCCGAACTGCTGACCCTGCACACCGCCTGGAAGATGGACCAGGGCAGCATGACCGACGGCGAGGCCGGCATGGCCAAGCTGTTCGCCAGCGAAGTGCTGGGCAAGGTCGCCGACGAGGCGGTACAGATCTACGGCGGCATGGGCCTGATGGACGAAGGCCCGGTCGAGCGCATCTGGCGCAACGCGCGGATCGAGCGGATCTGGGAAGGCACCTCGGAGATCCAGCGGCACATCATCTCCCGCGAACTGCTGCGCCCGCTGCTGCGCTGACCGGAGAATCGCCATGTCGCAACCCATTCGTGACAACCTCAAACGCCTGCTGGCACCCCGGCACCTGGCCTTCATCGGCGGGCGCAGCATGGCCCGCGCGCTCAAGCGCTGCGCCGACGGCGGCTACGCCGGCCAGATGTGGCTGGTGAACCCGCAGCACGCCAGCATCGACGGCGTGCCGTGCGTGGGCAGCGTGGCCGAGCTGCCTTGCGCGCCGGATGCGGTGTTCATCGCCACCAACCGCGAACTGACCCTGGCCTGTGTCGGCGAACTCGCCGCCAAAGGCGCGGGCGGGGCAATCTGCTACGCCTCGGGCTTCGCCGAAAGCGGCGCCCAGGGCCAGGCCCTGCAACAGCAGCTGCTCGCCGCCGCCGGCGACATGGCGCTGCTCGGGCCCAACTGCTACGGCCTGCTCGACTACCTGCACAGTGCGGCCCTGTGGCCCGTGGCCCACGGCGGCAAGGCCGTGGAGAAGGGCGTTGCAGTGCTGACCCAGAGCGGCAACTTTGCCTACAACCTGTCGATGAGCGACCGCTCGCTGCCGGTGGCCTACATGGCCTCGGTCGGCAACCAGGCGCAGCTGGGCATCGCCGAACTGATGGACGTGTTGCTCGACGAGCCGCGCGTCACCGCCATCGGCCTGCACCTGGAAGGCCTGAAGAACGTGCCAGGCTTCGCCCGCGCCGCCCACAAGGCCTTGGAGAAGGGCATCCCGATCATCGCGCTGAAGACCGGCGTGTCGCAGATCGGCGCCGAGCTTGCGCTGAGCCACACCAGCTCGCTGTCCGGCTCCGATGCCCTGTACGACAGCCTGTTCGAACGCCTGGGGGTGATCCGCGTCAGCGGCCCGGTGAGCTTCGTCGAAACCCTCAAGGCCGCCGCCTGCGGCAACCTGCCCAAGGGCGACAGCCTGATTGCGCTGGCCTGCTCGGGCGGCGATGCCGGGCTGATCGCCGACTACTCGGAAAGCAACCACCTGCGCCTGCCGGCCCTGGACGGCAGCCAGGTCGAGGAACTGGCCCAGGTGCTGCCGGCCTACGCCAACCTGGTCAACCCACTGGACTTCACCACCGCGATCTGGGGCGACGGCCCGGCCAAGCAACGCATGCTCGACAGCGCCCTGCGCAGCGACGCCGACGCGGCGATGCTGGTGCTGGACTACCCGGCCGAATTCACTGGCGAGCGCAAGGAATGCGACCTGCTGCTGGAACTGTACTGCGCAGCGCTCCAGCGCCATGGCAAGACCGGCTTCGTTACCTCGGCCTTCCCCGAACTGCTGCCGGCCAGCGCCCGCGAGCGCTTGCATGCTGCCGGCGTGCCGGCGCTGCAAGGGGTGGAGGATGGCCTGGCCGCCTGGGGCCGCGTGGCCCGCTACGCGCAGCAGCGCCAGGCCTTGCTGGCCCTGGGCGAGTCGGCGCTGGTGCCGCTGTGCCCGCAGGCGCTTGCAGGTGACGGCAAGCTGCTCAACGAATGGGAATCGAAACAGGCCCTGCGCGGCTTCGGCCTGCCGGTTCCGGAGGGCGTGCTGAGCAGCCCGCAGCACGCCCTCGCCGATGCCCGCAAGGTCGGTTTCCCGCTGGTGCTCAAAGCGGTCAGCGCGCAGTTGCCGCACAAGACCGAGGCCGGCGCCGTGGCGCTGAACCTGGGTGACGAGGCTGCCCTCGGCGCCGCCCTGGGGCAGATGCGCGCACGCATCGGCGCCTACGCCCCGGGCGTCGGCTTCGACCAGGTGCTGCTCGAGCCCATGGCCGGCGCGCCCTTGGCCGAGCTGATCGTCGGCATCAAGCGCGAGGCGGACTTCGGCCTGGCGCTGGTGATCGGTGCGGGCGGCATCCTCGTCGAGCTGCTCAAGGACAGCAAGAGTCTGCTGCTGCCGACCACCGACGGCGCCATCCGCAACGCCGTGCTCGGCCTGCGCAGCGCGGCCTTGCTGCAGGGCTTTCGTGGCAAGCCTGCGGCCGACCTGGACGCCCTGGTCAGCGCCATCCGCGCGGTGGCCGACTACGCCTGCGAAAACGCCAGCCAGCTCCTGGAGCTGGATGTGAACCCATTGATGGTCGGTGCCAGCGGCACCACCGCGGTCGATGCCTTGATCCGTCTCGGCCAGGTGCAAGGACATGAACATGACTAACCCCACATTGACGGGCGGCCAGGCGCTGGTGCGCCTGCTGGCCAACTACGGCGTCGACACCGTGTTCGGCATCCCCGGCGTGCACACCCTGGAGCTCTACCGTGGCCTGCCCGGCAGCGGCATCCGCCACGTGCTCACCCGCCACGAGCAGGGCGCAGGCTTCATGGCCGATGGTTATGCGCGGGTCAGTGGCAAGCCGGGGGTGTGTTTCATCATCACCGGCCCCGGCGTGACCAACGCGGCCACCGCCATCGGCCAGGCCTATGCCGACTCGATCCCGATGCTGGTGATCTCCAGCGTCAACCACACCGCGAGCCTGGGTAAAGGCTGGGGCTGCCTGCACGAAACCCAGGACCAGCGCGCCATGACCGCGCCGATCACCGCCTTCTCGGCCGTGGCCCTGAAGGCCGAGGACCTGCCCGAGCTGGTCGCCCGTGCCTACGCCGTGTTCGACAGCGAACGCCCGCGCCCGGTGCACATCTCGGTGCCGCTGGACGTGCTGGCAGCGCCGGTGGCGCGGGACTGGAGCCATGAAGTGGTGCGCCGCCCCGGTCGCGGCCCGGCCAATACCGAGAGCCTGGAGCTGGCTGCCAGCAAGCTGGCGGCGGCCAAGCGCCCGATGATCATCGCCGGCGGTGGCGCGTTGCAGGCGGCTGCCGAATTGCAGTTGTTGAGCAAGCGCCTGGCCGCGCCGTTCTTCACCAGCGTCGCCGGCAAAGGGCTGGCGCCACTGGACTCGCCACTCAATGCCGGCTCCACCCTGTGCGTGGAGCCGGGCTGGGAATTGATCGCCGAGGCCGATGTGGTGCTGGCGGTCGGCACCGAGATGGCCGACACCGACTTCTGGCGCGAGCGTTTGCCGCTGAACGGCGAGTTGCTGCGGGTGGACATCGACCCGCGCAAGTTCAACGACTTCTACCCCTGCGCGGTGGCGTTGCAGGGCGATGCCAAGCAGACCGTGGCAGCGCTGCTCGAGCACCTGCCCGACTCCTCGCGCGATGCCACCCAGGCCAGTGCCGCCGTGGCGCGCCTGCGCAGTGCGGTGAAGGCGAGCCACGGCCCGTTGCAGTCGATCCACCAGGCGATCCTCGCGCGCATTGCGGCAGCGCTGCCGGACAATGCCTTCATCAGCACCGACATGACCCAGCTGGCCTACACCGGCAACTACGTGTTCAACAGCCGCGCGCCGCGCAGCTGGCTGCACCCGACCGGCTACGGCACCCTCGGCTACGGCCTGCCGGCCGGTATCGGCGGGATGTTCGGCAGCGACGACCGCCCGGGCCTGGTGCTGGTGGGCGACGGCGGCTTCCTCTACACCGCGCAGGAGCTGGCCACCGCCGTCGAGGAGCTGGACCGCCCGCTGGTGGTGCTGCTGTGGAACAACGACGCGCTCGGCCAGATCCGCGACGACATGCTCAACCTGGACATCGAGCCCATCGGCGTGCTGCCGCGCAACCCGGACTTCGCAGGCCTGGCCCGCGCATTCGGCTGCACGGTGGCCCAGCCGCAGAGCCTCGACGAACTGCAACGGGACTTGCGCGGCGGCTTCGCCCGCAACGGCGTGACCCTGATCGAGCTCAAGCACGCCTGCGCGCGCTGAGCCCATCCCGCACAACAGGATATTAGCCATGCGTTTTTCTTCTTTGACCCAACGTATCGCCGGCGACGGCGCGGCTGCCTGGGAGATCCACTACCGCGCCCTGGCCATGCTCGAACAGGGCCGCGACGTGCTGTTGCTGTCGGTCGGCGACCCAGACTTCGACACCCCGGCGCCGATCGTCCAGGCGGCGGTGGACAGCCTGCAGGCCGGCCACACCCACTACGCCGACGTGCGCGGCAAGCGCAGCCTGCGCGAGGCCATCGCCCGCCGCCATCAGCAGCGCAGCGGCCAGGCGGTGACGGCCGACCAGGTGACGGTGCTGGCCGGCGCCCAGTGCGCGCTGTTCTGCGTGGCGCAGTGCGTGCTGGAGCCGGGCGATGAGGTGATCGTCGCCGAGCCGATGTACGTCACCTACGAGGCGGTGTTCGGTGCCTGCGGCGCCAAGGTGGTGCCGGTGCCGGTGCGCTCGGAGCATGGTTTTCGCGTGCAGGCCGAAGACGTTGCCGCGCGCATCACCCCGCGCACCCGCGCCCTGGCGCTGAACAGCCCGCACAACCCCTCCGGCGCCAGCCTGCCGCGCAGCACCTGGGAGGCGCTGGCCGAGCTGTGCATCGCCCATGACCTGTGGCTGATCAGCGACGAGGTGTACAGCGAGCTGCTGTTCGACGGCGAGCACATCAGCCCGGCCAGCCTGCCGGGCATGGCCGAGCGCACGGCGACGCTCAACAGCCTGTCCAAGTCGCACGCCATGACTGGCTGGCGGGTCGGCTGGGTGGTCGGCTCGCCGGCCCTGGCCGGGCACCTGGAAAACCTGGCGCTGTGCATGCTCTACGGCTCGCCCGACTTCATCCAGGACGCCGCAGTGGCTGCGCTGGAGCAGCCGTTGCCGGAGCTCGAAGCCATGCGCGAGGCCTATCGCCAGCGCCGCGACCTGGTGTGCGCAAGCCTTGCCGATTGCCCGGGCGTGCGCGCGCTCAAGCCCGATGGCGGGATGTTCGTGATGGTCGATATCCGCGAGACCGGGCTCAGCGCCCAGGACTTCTGCAACCGCCTGCTCGACTTGCATGGTGTGTCGGTGCTCGCCGGCGAGGCCTTCGGCCCGAGCGCGGCGGGGCATATCCGCCTGGGCCTGGTGCTCGCGGCCGCGCCGCTGCGCGAGGCCTGTCGGCGCATCGCCCTGTGCGCCCGTGAGCTGATGGAGGCGCAGCGCCATGCGTGAATACACCCGCCTGTACATCGATGGGCGCTGGCAACAGCCGGCGGGGCAGGGCATGGCCGAGGTGATCGACCCGGCCAGCGAGGCGGTCGCCGGCAAGGTGCCGCTGGGTAACGAAGCGGATGTGGAGCGCGCGGTCGCGGCGGCGCGCCGGGCCTTTGCCGGCTGGTCGGGCACGCCGTCCAGCGTGCGCGCCGGGTTCATTCGCGCCCTGGTTGACCAGCTCAAGGCCCGTGCCGACGAGATGGCCGCCGTGATCACTAGCGAACTGGGCATGCCGGTGCAGTGGTGCCGGCCGGTGCAGGTCGACGGGCCGATCGTCGGCCTTGAGCAGTACATCGAACTGGCGGGGTTGATGGATGAGGTCCGCGAGGTCGGCAACTCGTTGGTGTACCGCGAGGCGGTGGGCGTGTGCGCCTTCATCAACCCCTGGAACTACCCGCTGCACCAGTTGATCGGCAAGCTGGCGCCGGCCTTGGCCGCCGGGTGCACGGTGGTGGTCAAGCCGAGCCAGGAAACCCCGCTGCATGCGTTCGTGCTGGCCGAGATGATCGAGGCCATCGGGCTGCCGGCCGGGGTGTTCAACCTGGTCAGCGGGCCGGGGTCGAAGGTGGGCGAGGCAGTGGCCCGGCACCCGCAGGTGGACATGGTCTCGTTCACCGGCTCCACCGGTGCGGGCGTGCGGGTGGCGCAGGCGGCGGCGCCGTCGGTGAAGCGCGTGTGCCTGGAGCTGGGCGGCAAGTCGCCGCTGCTGATCACCGCCGATGCGGACCTTGAAGCCGCGGTGCGCTATGGCGTGCAGGATGTGATGATCAACTCGGGGCAGACCTGTACGGCGCTGACCCGCATGCTGTTGCCGGCGTCGCACTATGCCCAGGCGCTGGAGATTGCCGTGGACGAGGCCCGTGGGCTGGTGATGGGTGACCCGCAGGATGCGCGCAGTTTCCTTGGGCCGATGTGTTCGGCGGCGCAGCGGCGCACGGTGCAGGAATACATCCGCATTGGCCTTGAAGAAGGTGCGCGGCTGCTGTGTGGCGGTGAGACGGCGCCGGGCCTGGAGCGCGGGTTCTACGTGCCGCCGACGATCTTTGCCGATGTCGACAACCGCATGCGTATCGCCCAGGAGGAAATCTTCGGGCCGGTGCTGTGCTTGATCCCTTATGCCGACGAAGCCGAGGCAGTCGCCCTGGCCAATGATTCACCGTTCGGGCTGTCCAGCGCCGTCTGGGCGGGTAGCCACGACAAGGCGTTGCAGCTTGCGCGCCAGCTGCGGGCGGGGCAGTGCTTCGTCAATGGCGGGGCGTTCAACTACCAGGCGCCGTTTGGCGGGTACAAGCAATCGGGCAATGGCCGCGAGTGGGGCGAGGAGGGGCTGGGCGAGTTCGTCGAGACCAAGGCCGTTCAGTTCTAGTAACGCCGTGGTGCCTCACCGGCCTCATCGCTGGCAAGCCAGCTCCCACAGGTCCTCCACAGCGCCTGAGCCCTGTGCAGTACCCTGTGGGAGCCGGCTTGCCGGCGATGAGGCCGGCACCGGCTCACGCCAGGCGGCTCTGCTCCTTCGGCGTATCAAAGGCCACAAACAGCTGATCCGCCGTGATCGCCCCCAGGTCCAGGCGCATGTTCTGCTCCAGCATGGCAAACAGCCGGGTAAACACCTCGTACACCTTGCAGTGATCCTCGAGCCCGGCAAACGGGTTGTCGATCTTCTCGGCGATCAGCGAGCTTTCCTGCACTGCGTCATACACCTCGCGCAGGGTGATCTCCCGCGGCGCACGGGCGAGGGTCACGCCGCCCTGGGCGCCGCGAAACGAGGTCAGGATGTTGGCCTTGACCATCTGCGACACCAGCCCGCGCACGCGGGTAGGGTGCACCTTCACCCATTTGGCGATGGTTTCGGTGCGCAGCTTCTGCGGCGCATTGGCGGCCACGAACGAGAGAATGTACGAAGCAGTGATGAGTCGGGTCGACTGGCTCATGGAGGTAATGGCTCCCTGCGAAAACCGCAATGTTACAGCATCGAAAAGCCCGTCATCGGGCCCTGGAAAAGCGCTTGTCGTGCCGCTAATGTATTTGTTACGGTAACAATTACAAATTATACACAGCTTCTACGCACTCCGCTTTGACCGAACAACAATTCCTTGCGGTTCAACAGGGGCAAATGCCATGAGCGATAACAACAACAAGAGTCCTCTCGTCATTCCCGAAGGCGGCCTGCCGCGCCGGGACTTCCTCAAGTACAGCGCCGCTGCCGCGGCCATCGCCGGGGCATTCTCCCTCGGCCTGCCATTCAACAGCTTTGCCGAAGAGGCCACGCCCAAACCAGGCGGCACCCTGCGCCTGGGCCTTGCCGGGGGCAGCACCACCGACTCGAAAGACCCAGGCTCCTGGGTCGACACCTTCACCTTCGTCGGCTTTTCGGCGGTGTACAACACCCTCAGCGAAATCGCCGTGGACGGCACGGCCATCCCGGAACTGGCCGAGCGCTGGGAGTCGAGCCCGGACGCGAAAGTCTGGACCTTCACCCTGCGCCAGGGTGTGACCTTCCACAACGGCAAAACCCTTGTCGCCGACGATGTGGTCGCCTCGATCCAGCACCACCTGGGCGACAACTCCACCTCCGCAGCCAAGACCGTGCTCGGCGATGTCGCCAAGGTGTCGGCCAGCGCCCCCGACACCGTGGTGTTCGAGCTGCATTCGGGCAACGCGGACTTTGCCTACGTGGTCGCCGACTACCACCTGGTGATCATGCCCGCCAAGGACGGCCTGGCCGACTGGCAGGCCGGCGTCGGCACCGGCGGCTACCGCATCAAGGGCTTCGAGCCGGGCGTGCGCATGGACCTTGAGCGCAGCCCCGACTACTGGAAGCCGGGCAGGGCGCATTTCGCCAGCGCCGAGCTGATTGCCATCGCCGACGGCGCGGCGCGGGTCAACGCCCTGGTCACCGGCAAGGTCGATGTGATCAACAAGGTCGACCTCAAGACCGTGGCCCTGCTCAAGCGCAACCCCAAGCTTGTGATCGAGGAAACCAAGGGCGCCCAGCACTACACCTTCCCGATGCTCTGCGACAGCCAGCAGTTTCGCGACAACAACGTGCGCATGGCGCTCAAGCACGCGGTCAACCGCGAAACGCTGCTGGCCTCGGTGCTCTACGGCTATGGCCAGGTCGGCAACGACCACCCGCTGCAGCCGGCCAACCGCTTCATCAACCCGGCCCTGGAGCAGCGCGTCTACGACCCGGACAAGGCCCGCTTCTACCTGCGCCAGGCCGGCATGGACAGCCTCAAGGTGCGCCTGCAGGCCTCCGACGCCGCCTACAGCGGCGCGGTGGACGCCTCGGTGCTGTTCAAGGAGCAGGCGCGCCAGGCCGGCATCGACATCGACGTGGTGCGCGAGCCGGCCGACGGCTTCTTCTCCAACGTGTGGATGAAACAACCCTTCACCACCTCGTTCTGGTACTCCAGCCTCA
>NZ_DJTF01000128.1:0-2689 GCF_002438125.1 Pseudomonas sp. UBA6315 | reverse complement strand
TCACGGTGATCCACGGTACATGGGCGAAGCTGCCGATCAGGATCAGGAACTCGCCGACGAAGTTGCCGGTACCCGGCAGGCCCAGGGAGGCGGCGGCGAAGAACAGGCTGATGGCCGGCAGGTAGGCGATGCGGTGCCACAGGCCGCCCATCTGGCGCATGTCACGGGTGTGCAGGCGCTCGTACAGCTGGCCGGACAGGATGAACAGCGCGGCGGCCGACAGGCCGTGGGCCAGCATCTGGATCACCGCGCCTTGCAGGGCCTGCTGGCTGCCGGAGTAGATGCCGATCAGCACGAAGCCCATGTGCGAAACGCTGGAGAAGGCGATCAGGCGCTTGATGTCGCTTTGCGCGAAGGCCAGGAAGGCACCGTAGAAGATACCGATCAGGCCCAGGGTCATGGCGATCGGCGCGAACTCGGCCGAGGCGTTCGGGAACAGCGGCAGGGCGAAACGCAGCAGGCCGTAGGCCGCCGTCTTCAGCAGGATACCGGCCAGGTCCACGGAACCTGCGGTCGGTGCCTGGGCGTGAGCGTCAGGCAGCCAGGAGTGGAACGGTACCACCGGCAGCTTCACCGCGAAGGCGATGAAGAAGCCCAGCATCAGCACGTACTCGACACCGGCCGGCAGTTCGGCCTTGAGCAGGTCGCTGTAGTTGAAGGTGAGCACGCCGGTGGTGTTGTAGTTGACCAGCACCAGGCCAAGGATCGCCACCAGCATGATCAGGCCGCTGGCCTGGGTGAAGATGAAGAACTTGGTGGCGGCGTAGATCCGGGTCTTCTTGCCGTCTGCCGAGCTGTGACCCCAGAGCGCGATGAGGAAATACATCGGCACCAGCATCATTTCCCAGAAGAAGAAGAACAGGAACAGATCCAGGGCCAGGAACACACCGACCACGCCGCCCAGGATCCACATCAGGTTGAGGTGGAAGAAGCCGACGTGACGCTGGATCTCTTTCCAGGAGCACAGTACCGAGAGCACACCGAGCAGGCCGGTGAGCAGGATCATCAGCAGCGACAGGCCGTCCAGGGCCAGGTGGATGCTGATGCCGAAGCGCTTGATCCACTGGACCTTGTATTCCAGTGCCCAGGCAGGTTCGGCGCCCGGAGCGGGGGCCAGGGTGTAGTCGCCGGTGCCCCACAGCCACAGGCCGATACCGAGCAGCAGGGACATGGTCAGCAGTGCGATCCAGCGCGGCAGGGTGGCGCCGAAGCGCTCACCCAGCCAGCACAGGAAGCCGCCGATGAAGGGGATCAGGATCAGCCAAGGCAAAATCATGACGGGTTGGTTTCCTTTGGCAAAGTCGCAAGATTCATTGTCATACCGCGGCCACTACCACGGCGCCGAGCACCAGCACGGCACCGACGGCGATCGAGGCGGTGTACCAGCGCAGCTGGCCAGTCTCGGTCTTGCTCATGGCGACGTGGCCGCCGCGAGCCATCCGAGGGATCAGGCCGATGCTGCGGTCAACCGGGTCCTTGCGCAGGATGTGGCTGATCAGCAGGTAAGGTTTGACGAAGAGCTTGTCGTAGATCCAGTCGAAGCCCCAGGCGGCGAACCACCAGGCCGACAGGACGCGGCCGATGCCGCTGTTGGCGATGGCCGAGACCAGGCGACGCTTGCCCAGGAACAGCATCGCGGCCAGCAGGATACCGGCGATGGCGATGGCGCCCGAGGTGATTTCCAGCGCGTGCTTGGCTTCACCACCGGCGTGGCCGGCGCTTTCAGGCAGCACGCCTGCCAGCGGCGGGGTGATCCAGGCGCCGACGAAGGTCGACAGCACGATCAGCACGCCCAGTGGCAGCCAGTGGCTGATGCCGTGGCCGGCGTGGGCTTCGGTCTTGGCTTCGCCGTGGAAGGCGATGAAGATCAGGCGGAAGGTGTACAGCGAGGTCATGAAGGCACCGACCAGGCCGGCGTACAGCAGGCCGCTGTTGCCGCTGGCGAAGGCTTCCCAGAGGATCTCGTCCTTGGAGTAGAAGCCCACGGTCACGATCGGCAGGGCCGCCAGGGCCGCGCCACCGACCACGAAGCTGGCGTAGGCCAGCGGCAGTTTCTTCCACAGGCCGCCCATCTTGAAGATGTTCTGCTCGTGGTGGCAGGCAACGATCACAGCACCCGAGGCAAGGAACAGCAGGGCCTTGAAGAAGGCGTGGGTCATCAGGTGGAAGATCGCCGCGTCCCAGGCGCCAACGCCCAGGGCCAGGAACATGTAGCCGATCTGGCTCATGGTCGAGTAGGCGAGGATACGCTTGATGTCGGTCTGCACCAGGGCGGCGAAGCCGGCCAGCACCAGCGTGACACCACCGACCACACCGACCAGGTGCAGGATGTCCGGCGCCAGCAGGAACAGGCCGTTGGTACGGGCGATCAGGTACACGCCCGCGGTCACCATGGTTGCCGCGTGGATCAGTGCCGAAACCGGGGTCGGGCCCGCCATCGCGTCGGCCAGCCAGGTCTGCAGCGGCAGCTGGGCCGATTTACCGACCGCGCCACCCAGCAGCATCAGGGTCGCCAGTACCATCCAGGTGTCACCCGCCTGGAACTTCTGCGGTGCCAGCACCAGCAGTTCCTGCACGTTCAGGGTGCCCAGCTGGGCGAACAGGATGAACAGGCCGATGGCCATGAACACGTCGCCGATACGGGTGACGATGAAGGCCTTCAGTGCCGCGTTACCGTTGTTGCGGTTGC
>NZ_DJTF01000069.1:0-27065 GCF_002438125.1 Pseudomonas sp. UBA6315 | reverse complement strand
ACTGCATCCCGCTGGATGAAGCGCACCCGGAAACCGAAGACGAGCTGATGGCCAAGTATCGCCGGATCACCGGCAAGGCCTGATTTCAGCTGCGCCCCTATCGCCGGCAAGCCGGCTCCCATAAACCTGTAGGAGCCGGCTTGCCGGCGATGGGGCCCGCAAATTCAGCGCTGGCAGCGCGGGCAGTACACGCTGGCGCGCTGCCCCAGCTTCACCTCGCGCAAGGTCGTGCCGCACAGCTTGCACGGCATCCCGCCACGCCCATAAACGAACAATTCCTGCTGGAAGTACCCCGGCTGCCCGTCACCGCCGATGAAGTCGCGCAAGGTCGTGCCGCCCTGCTCGATGGCCGCCGCCAGCACCCGCTTGATCTCGATCGCCAGCTTCAGGTAGCGCGCCCGCGAAATCCCGCCGGCCTCGCGCCGTGGGTCGATGCCCGCCGCGAACAGCGCCTCGGTCGCGTAGATGTTGCCCACCCCCACCACCACGGCGTTGTCCATGATGAACGGCTTGACCGCCATCGAGCGCCCGCGCGACAGCTGGAACAGGCGCTCGCCGTCGAACAGGTCGGTCAGCGGCTCCGGCCCCAGGCGCAGCAGCAGTTCATGGTTGAGCGGGTCGAGGCTCCAGAGCATGGCGCCGAAGCGCCGCGGGTCGGTGTAGCGCAGCATCAGCCCCGACTCCAGCTCGATGTCGACGTGCTCGTGCTTGCCCGCCGGCAGCCCGAGCTCGACCAGGCGCAAGTTGCCCGACATGCCCAGGTGGCTGATCAGCGTGCCCACCTCGGCATTGATCAACAGGTACTTGGCACGCCGCTCGACGCTGACGATGCGCTGCCCGGACAGGCGCACGTCGAGGTCCTCGGGGATCGGCCAGCGCAGGCGCCGGTCACGCACCACCACGCGGCTGACGCGCTGGCCCTGCAGGTGCGGCGCGATTCCGCGCCGGGTGGTTTCCACTTCGGGTAGTTCTGGCATCGATCAGTGCCCGCCCAGCTCGCGAATGTTCTGTTTGAGGTTCTCGAAGTCGTACTCCGACAAGCCGATGTAGTCGAGTACCAGCGGGCCGACCGCCTGCCACTCATGGTCGACGCCCTGGTTGCCCAGCACCCGGTACGAAGCGCAGATGTGCTCGGCCATCTTCAGCACCGCCAGCAGGTTCTTCAACTGGCTCTGGGTATTGCGCGACGACTCCTCGCGAAACACCGCCAGCGCATTGTGGTGGTTGGCGATGGCCGCGCTGATGTGCTCCGGCAGGCGCCACGACTTGGCGGTGAAGTAGCCGACCACCGAGTGGTTGGTGTTGAAGGTGCGGTTTTCGGTATCGACCACCCGGGTTTGGGCATCGGCACAGGCATAGGCCTGCTCCAGCACCTGCATGTAGCTGGGAAAGCGCTTGAGCATCAGCGGCACGCCGCAGTCGTGGAACAGGCCCAGGGTGTAGGCCTCGTCCGCGGCCTGGATGCCGGTGCGCTTGGCCAGGGTCAGGCAGGTCATGGCCACGTCCTGGGCGGTGTCCCAGAAGCGGTTGAGGGTGACGATGGTTTCGTCGCACATCTCGCCCTTGATCGACTGGGCGTTGATCAGGTTGATAATCGAGCGGCTGCCCAGCAGGTTGACCGCGCGCTGGATCGAACCGATCTTGTTGGCAAGCCCGAAATGCGGCGAGTTGACCAGCTTGAGCAAGGCGCCGGAAAGCCCGGGGTCCTGGGAAATCAGCTTGGCGATGGTTTCCAGGTCAGGGTCGGGCATGTACTGCTCGAACTGCAGGTCGACCATGATCTGCGGTTGCGGCGGAATGGTGATGCCTTGCAAGGCTTGCTGGATCTGTTCGGCGCTGAGTTCTTGGGGCATGCAGGCACACTCGTTGAGGACGGGGGATTCTAGCACTTTGTCGAGCCCTGCCCCGATCCCTGGGCCAACCAGTTATACTCCCGCTCTTTTTTCCCGGAGCGACGTCATGTCCCTGCCCAGCCTTCGCCTCAAAGCCAATGCCGACCGCCGCCTGCGCGCCGGCCACCTGTGGGTCTACAGCAACGAAGTCGACGTCACCGCGACCCCGCTGCAAGGCTTCCAGGCCGGCCAGCAGGCGGTCCTCGAGGCTGCCAACGGCAAGCCACTGGGCATCGTGGCGCTGAGCCCGAACAACCTGATCTGCGCCCGCCTGCTGTCGCGCGACATCAAGCTGCCGCTGGACAAGTCGCTGCTGGTGCACCGCCTGAACGTCGCCCTGTCGCTGCGCGAGCGCCTGTTCGACAAGCCGTGCTACCGCCTGGTCTACGGCGACTCCGACCTGCTGCCGGGCCTGGTGGTCGACCGCTTCTTCGACATCCTCGTGGTCCAACTGGCCTCGGCCACCATGGAGCAGCACAAGGATGACGTGATCGCCGCCCTGGTCCAGGTGCTCAAGCCTAGCGGCATTCTGTTCAAGAACGATTCCGCCGCCCGCGATGCCGAAGGCCTGCAGCGCTACGTCGAAACCGTCTACGGCGAAGTGCCGGACTGGGTGCCGCTGGAAGAGAACGGCGTCAAGTTCGAAGCGCCGGTGCGTGAAGGCCAGAAGACCGGCTGGTTCTACGACCACCGCATGAACCGCGCGCGCCTGGCACCCTACGTCAAAGGCAAGCGCGTGCTCGACCTGTTCAGCTACATCGGTGGCTGGGGTGTGCAGGCCGGCGCCTTCGGTGCCAGCGAAGTGTTCTGCGTCGATGCCTCGGGCTTTGCCCTGGACGGCGTCGAGCGTAACGCCGCACTCAATGGCATCAGCGAGAAACTGACCTGCATCGAAGGCGACGTGTTCGAGGCGCTGCGCGAGCTGAAAGCCGCCGAAGAGCGTTTCGACGTGATCATTGCCGACCCACCCGCGTTCATCAAGCGCAAGAAAGACCTGAAAAACGGCGAAGCGGCCTACCGCCGCCTCAACGAACAGGCCATGCGCATGCTGACCAAGGACGGCATCCTGGTCAGCGCCTCGTGCTCGATGCACCTGCCCGAGGACGACCTGAACAACATCCTGCTGACCAGCGCCCGCCACCTGGACCGCAACATGCAGCTGCTCGAGCGCGGCGGCCAGGGCCCGGACCACCCGGTGCACCCGGCCATTGCAGAAACCCGCTACATCAAGAGCATCACCTGCCGCCTGCTGCCCAACAGCTGATCTGCCAGGCAAAAAGAAGGGGCCGCATTGCGGCCCCTTCTGCTTTCAGATATCCAGCACGTATGACGCGATCCCGAAGTACACCAGCACCCCCGCCGCATCGGCGATCGAGGTTACCAGCGGGCCACTGGCCGTCGCCGGGTCAAGTTTCAGCCGGGTGAACATGAAGGGCAGGCTCATGCCGATCAGGCTGCCCAGCAACACGATCACCAGCATGCTGCTGGCAACGATCACGGCAATCTCCGGCCCGCCGCGCAGCGCCCCCAGCGAGGCCACCGCCAACGCCATGGTGCCCCCCAGCGCCAGCGCCACCCCGCATTCGCGCCCGAGCATCCGCAGCCAGTCGCGCAGCACCACTTCACCGGTTGCCAGGCCGCGCACCATCAGCGTCGCCGATTGCGCGCCGGCGTTGCCACCGCTGTCCACCAGCAGCGGCAGGAAGAACACCAGCACGATATGCGCGGCAATGGTCTCTTCGAACGCCGCGATACCGGCCCCCGAGAACAGGTTGCCGAACACCAGCAGCACCAGCCACAGCACGCGCTTGCGATACAGCAGGCTGACCGTGGCATCGCGCAGGTTGCCGACGTGGTTGGTGATCGAGGCGCCCTTGTGGAAGTCTTCGGTGGCTTCATCCACCACCACATCGAGCGCCTCGTCGCAGGTGACGATGCCCACCAGGCGCCCCGCCTCGTCCAGCACCGGCACGGCCAGCAGGTCATGCGCGCGGATCGTTCGCGCCACCTCTTCCTGGCGGGTGCTGGTGCAGACGCAGACCACGTTGCGCACCATGATGCGCTCGATGGGCTCGTGCGCCGCTGCCAGAATCAGCTCGCGCAACGACAGCGTGCCCAGCAGCTGGCGCTGCTCGTCGAGCACATAGGCCTGGTAGATGGTTTCGGTATCCGCCGCTTCCCGGCGCAGCATGTCGATGGCCTGGCTGGCGCTCAGGCCGGCATCGACGCAGGAGTACTCGCTGGTCATCACGCTGCCGGCGGTGCCGTGCTCGTAGCCGTCCGGGTCGAGGAAATCATCGCGCCGGGACTGGGCGGCCTGGCGACGGGCGGAGGGGGAATCGAGGAAATCGATGATGTGCTGCATGAGGTTCTCCAAGCGCCGGCCCAGGCGCCCACAGGCCTCAGCCACAGGGACTCAAGCCGCCGGCAGCCCTGGCGCCGGCGCGCTCAGTGCCAATTTGCAGGTTCGGTATGAACTGAAACTGGGAAGGTCCATTAAGGGGGTTTCTCGTGAAGCCGCACATGCGGCGCGGCGGATAGTAAGGAGCCTCGGCGCGGCTTGTCAGCCCTGCCGGCGGCGTTTCAGAACGGTCCTACAACCAGCACCTCATTCGGCCGAAATCACCGCCCGGGCACATCGCCATTCCTTCGCCGCGCCAGCGGTGTAGAATCGGGCTATTCATCGCCAGTCATCCCCCGGCGGGTTTATGAGCTCTGGCCAAGCATGCGGCGATCCCGCAGTGTCTTCGGCCCCCATCCGTGCCAGTGGCAACCGGCCTGCGGTGCAAAGGACAAGAGAAGCTCACTCCCCTTTTTGTGACCTGATTTAGCCGCCAGGAGTGCTTCATGCCTGATTATCGTTCCAAGACCTCCACCCAAGGCCGCAACATGGCCGGCGCCCGTGCCCTGTGGCGCGCCACCGGGATGAAGGATGAAGATTTCAAGAAACCGATCATCGCCATCGCCAACTCGTTCACCCAGTTCGTCCCGGGCCACGTGCACCTGAAGGACCTGGGCCAGCTGGTGGCCCGCGAGATCGAGCGCGCCGGTGGCGTGGCCAAGGAATTCAACACCATCGCGGTCGACGACGGCATCGCCATGGGCCATGACGGCATGCTCTATTCCCTGCCGAGCCGCGAGATCATCGCCGACGCCGTGGAATACATGGTCAACGCCCACTGCGCCGACGCCATCGTGTGCATCTCCAACTGCGACAAGATCACCCCTGGCATGCTGATGGCCGCCCTGCGCCTGAACATCCCGGTGATCTTCGTTTCCGGCGGCCCGATGGAAGCCGGCAAGACCAAGCTGGCCAGCCACGGCCTGGACCTGGTCGACGCCATGGTCATCGCCGCCGACTCCTCGGCCTCCGACGAGAAAGTCGCCGAGTACGAGCGCAGCGCCTGCCCGACCTGCGGTTCCTGCTCCGGCATGTTCACCGCCAACTCGATGAACTGCCTGACCGAAGCCCTGGGCCTGGCCCTGCCGGGCAACGGTTCGACCCTGGCCACCCACGCCGACCGTGAGCAGCTGTTCCTCACCGCCGGGCGCACCATCGTCGAGCTGTGCAAGCGTTACTACGGCGACAACGACGAGTCGGTGCTGCCGCGCAGCATCGCCAACTTCAAGGCGTTCGAGAACGCCATGATGCTCGACATCGCCATGGGCGGTTCGACCAACACCATCCTGCACCTGCTGGCCGCCGCCCAGGAAGGTGAGGTGGCGTTCGACCTGCGCGACATCGATCGGCTGTCGCGCAAGGTGCCGCAGCTGTGCAAGGTGGCGCCGAACATCCAGAAGTACCACATGGAGGACGTGCACCGCGCCGGCGGCATCTTCAGCATCCTCGGCTCGCTGGCCCGTGGCGGTTTGCTGCACACCGACCTGCCGACCGTGCACAGCCGCAGCATGGAAGAGGCCATCGCCAAGTGGGACATCACCCAGACCGATGACGAAGCCGTACACACCTTCTTCAAGGCAGGCCCGGCCGGCATCCCGACGCAGACCGCGTTCAGCCAGTCGACCCGCTGGGAAACCCTCGACGACGACCGCGAGAACGGCTGCATCCGCAGCTTCGAGCACGCCTACTCGCAAGAAGGCGGCCTGGCCGTGCTGTACGGCAACATCGCCCTGGACGGTTGCGTGGTGAAGACCGCCGGTGTCGATGAGTCGATCCACGTGTTCGAAGGCAACGCGAAGATCTTCG
Source organism: Pseudomonas sp. UBA6315 (assembly GCF_002438125.1). Classification (NCBI taxonomy): domain Bacteria; kingdom Pseudomonadati; phylum Pseudomonadota; class Gammaproteobacteria; order Pseudomonadales; family Pseudomonadaceae; genus Pseudomonas; species Pseudomonas sp. UBA6315. Next base: position 20,966 of record NZ_DJTF01000069.1, on the reverse strand, counting down.
AAAGCCAGGACAGCGCCGTGCGCGGCATCCTCGCCGACGAAGTGAAAGCGGGTGACATCGTCATCATCCGTTACGAAGGCCCGAAAGGCGGCCCGGGCATGCAAGAGATGCTCTACCCGACTTCGTACCTGAAATCCAAAGGCCTGGGCAAAGCCTGCGCCCTGCTCACCGACGGCCGCTTCTCGGGCGGTACCTCGGGCCTGTCGATCGGCCACGCTTCGCCGGAAGCCGCCGCTGGCGGTGCCATCGGCCTGGTGCGCGACGGCGACAAGGTGCTGATCGACATCCCCAACCGTTCGATCAACCTGCAAGTCAGCGATGAAGAGCTGGCCGCGCGCCGCGCCGAGCAGGACAAGAAGGGCTGGAAGCCGGCCGAAGTGCGCCCACGCAAGGTGACCACCGCGCTGAAGGCCTACGCCCTGCTGGCCACCAGTGCCGACAAGGGTGCCGTGCGCAACAAGGCGATGCTCGACGGGCTGTGAGGCCTTGAGGGTGTGAAACCGGAACCGGCGCCTTGAGCGCCGGTTTTTTTTGCCTGTTAGGGCCCTATCGCCGGCAAGCCGGCTCCCACAGGTGCTGTGGTGTACCTGTGGGAGCCGGCTTGCCGGCGATGGGGCCAGCACTTTCACCACCCGGCTACTGAATCTGCTCCGGCGTCACGATCACCCAGTTCTTGTCCGCCGTCACCGGCAACCCTTCCTTGGCCTGGGCCGCCGCCTGCTTGGCGATCATGCCGTTCAACTGGTCCATGTACTTGGCCTTGCGGTTTATCCACAGGTGGATGCCGCCCTTGTTCACATCCACGCCATGGAACTGCATGTAGCCATCGCTGGTTGGCGTATCGCCACCCACCAGCACCGGCTTCTTCCATTCATCGATGTAGGTGAGGATGGCCGCCTGCTTGCCGGCCATCCAGGTGGCAGGAGTCCACAGGTAAGGCGTCAGCTCCAGGCCCTCGTTGGCCTTGGCATCGTAGTGGCCGGCGCTGATCTGCTTGCGCGCGGTGGTCAGCTCGCCGCTGGCGCGGTCCTTGAGCAGCAGGCTGACGCCGATCACGTTCTGCGGTTTGACGTTGTAGCCGTACTTGGGGTCCGAGGCGACCATGCGCACCAGTTCCTCGGACGCGGCCGAGATCACGTACACCTCGATGCCATTTTCCATCAGCTTGTTGTACAGCTCGGCCTGGCCGGTGAAGACCTTGGGCGGCTGCACCTCGATGGCCTTGACCTGGTCGCCCTCGAAATAGGTGCTGGGCACAGGCTTGCCCGAGGCCATCAGCGCGTCGACCTGGGCCTTGAGCTCCTTGAGGGTGAAACCGGAAAACACCTGCGCCACCCAGGGGTAACAGACCATGTCGTCGATTTCGCACAGGCGGTAGTAGTAGCTGAACAGGCTTTCCTTGTGCTCGGCAGTGTCCTTGAACGGGATCAGCTTGAGCGAGGGGTCGAGCTTGTCGCGGGTCAGCAGCCCCTGGTTCTCCATGAACGGCAGCAGCGCTTCTTCAAGGTCGTAGCGGTAGCTGGTGTTGTCCATGTCGAACACCGCGTAGTTACCCTGGTTGGCATTGGCGGCGATCATGGCATCGAGCTGCCTGGCCGCGTCGGCGGGCCAGTGAGTGAGATCGGTGGCCCAGGCTTGGGCAGCGAAAAGCACGGACACACCCACCAGCAAGGCTTTCGGCGCTAACTTCATGTGCGAATCTCCTGAAAGAACCTGGAAAAACTAGCCCAGCAAACCCTGCCCAGCGCCCCTCACAGCGACCTTCGCGCAGCCATAAACGCCGTGTTTATTGCTATTTGCGACAAAGCGTTATTCCATAAGCGCCTAAGCAAATTACTTTTGGGTATAAATTCGTTTGTTTTCAGGCTGTTAGCATTTCCGTTCGCAATCGCTCACAGAGGCGATGCCTCTTCTGCTTTTTCCTGGAGCTTCAATGAACCTGCCGCTGTCTCTCAACCTGCTGGCGTTCCTGGCCTTGCTGCTGGGCCTGGCACAAACTCGCCGTACCGACTGGAGCCTGGCCAAGAAGGTGCTGCTCGGCCTGGTGCTCGGCGTGGTCTTCGGCCTGGTGCTGCACACCATTTACGGCGCCGGCCACCCGGTGCTCAAGGCCACCATCGGCTGGCTCGACCTGGTCGGCAACGGCTACGTGGGCCTGTTGCAGATGATCGTCATGCCGCTGATCTTCGCCTCGATCCTCAGCGCCGTGGCCCGCCTGCACAACGCCTCCTCGCTGGGCCGCATCAGCGTGCTGAGCATCGGCACGCTGCTGCTGACCACCGCCATCGCCGCGCTGATCGGTGTGGCCCTGACCAACCTGTTCGGCCTGAGCGCCGAAGGGCTGGTGGCCGGCGTCCAGGAAAGCGCGCGCCTGCAGGCCATCCACAGTGACTACGCCGGCAAGGTCGCCGACCTCAACATCCCGCAGCTGCTGCTGTCGTTCGTGCCGAGCAACCCGGTGGGCGACCTGGCACGGGCCAAGCCGACCTCGATCATCAGCGTGGTGATCTTCGCCGTGTTCGTTGGCCTGGCTGCGCTGCAGCTGATCAAGGACGATGCCGAGAAGGGCGGCCGCGCTCTGTCGGCCATCGACACCCTGCAGGCCTGGGTGATGCGCCTGGTGCGCCTGGTGATGAAGCTGACCCCCTACGGCGTGCTGGCGCTGATGACCAAGGTGGTGGCCAGCTCCAACTTCGACGACATCCTCAAGCTGGGCAGCTTCGTGGTGGTGTCGTACATCGGCCTGGGCCTGATGTTCGTGGTGCACGGCATCATCCTCGCCATCACCGGCGTCAGCCCGCTGCGCTTCTTCCGCAAGGTCTGGCCGGTGCTGACCTTCGCCTTCACCAGCCGCTCCAGCGCAGCGAGCATCCCGCTGAACATCGAGGCGCAGACACGCCGCCTGGGTGTGCCGCAATCGATCGCCAGCTTCAGTGCCTCGTTCGGCGCGACCATCGGCCAGAACGGCTGCGCCGGCCTGTACCCGGCGATGCTGGCGGTGATGGTGGCGCCCGCGGTGGGCATCGATACCTTCGACCCGCTGTGGATCGCGACCCTGGTGGCGATCGTCACCCTGAGTTCGGCCGGTGTCGCCGGCGTCGGCGGTGGGGCGACCTTCGCCGCGCTGATCGTGCTGCCGGCCATGGGCCTGCCGGTCGAGCTGGTGGCGCTGCTGATTTCGGTGGAGCCGCTGATCGACATGGGCCGCACGGCGTTGAACGTGAATGGTTCGATGACCGCGGGCGTTGTGACCAGCCAGTTGCTCAAAGAGACCGACAAGGGCGTGCTGGCCGATGACGAGCATGCCGAGCTGAGCCGCAGCTGAAAACACACAGGGGCTGCACATGCAGCCCCTGCCTTTTTCAAACCTTGTCCCATACCTCGAAGTGGTACGCAGGTTTGTTCTCTTCAACCTGCGCCTCGCTCGACACCCGCCGCCACTGCTGCGAATCGAACTCGGGGAACCAGGCATCCCCTTGCGGCGCCAGCTCCACGCGGGTCAGGTACATGCGGCTGACCAGCCCCTTCTCCAGCGCCTGCGCATACAGCTGCGCGCCGCCAATCAGCATCAATTCCTCGACGCCCTGTTCCCGCGCCCACTGCTCGGCACGCACCAGCGCCGCCTCCAGCGAAGCGAACACCTCGGCGCCCGCCAGCTGCAGCCCCGGCTGGCGGCTGACCACGATGTTCAAGCGCCCCGGCAGCGGCCGGCCCAGCGAATCCCAGGTCTTGCGGCCCATGATGATCGGCTTGCCCAGGGTGGTGGCCTTGAAGTACTTGAAGTCCCCCGGCAGATGCCAGGGCATGGAGTTGTCGATGCCGATCACGCGGTTCTCGGCATGCGCCGCGATCAGGCTGAGGGGGAGTGATGTATTCATGCCCGCGAGGATAGCACCCGGCGTGTGGGTTATGCTTCTGCCCTGAACCGTGCAATGGAAGACCTTGTGACTGCACTGACTCCCCTGGACAAACGCTGGCTCACCGAAGCGGTGCGCCTGCGCGAGGAACACGCCGGCCCCCTGGAGGACCAGGAAGCCAACCGCCTCGCCCGCCAGCAGGGCGGCGACCTGGCGGCGCGCATCGAAACCCGGGCGCTGTGCCTCGCCGAACGTGACGGCATCACCCGCGCCTTGCACCACTGGAAGCAAGGCGCGCGCCTGGCGCTGCTGGCGTTGCTGCTGATGGCCGTGCTCAGCGGCGCCGGCCTGGCCCTTGCCGCCCTTGGCGACGGGCAACGCCCGGTCAACGTGTTCTGGGCCCTGGGCAGCCTGCTCGGGCTGAACCTGCTGATGCTGCTGGGCTGGGCCGCCGGGCTGGCGCTGAGCGGCGAGAGTGGCGCCAGCCTGGGGCGCCTGTGGTTGTGGTTGAGCGAACGCTTCGCCCGCGACGCCAAGGCCGCGCACCTGGCACCGGCGCTGCTGGTGCTGCTGCAACGCCAGCGCCTGAGCCGCTGGTTGCTCGGCACACTGGTGCATGGCCTGTGGCTGCTGGCGATGCTCAGCGCATTGGCGCTGCTGCTGGCGCTGCTCGCCACCCGCCGCTACGGCTTCGTCTGGGAAACCACCTTGCTCGCCCCCGAGCCCTTCATCCAACTGACCCACGCACTCGGCGCGCTGCCTTCGCTGCTGGGTTTCGCAATGCCTGACGAGGCCATGATCCGCGCCAGCGGCGACACCCTGCCAGCGCTGGACCTGGCCCGCCAGGCGTGGGCCAGCTGGCTGCTCGGTGTGGTGCTGGTGTATGGCCTGCTGCCGCGCCTGGCGCTGTTCGCGCTGTGCCTGTGGCGCTGGCGCCAGGGCCGTCAGCGCCTGGCCCTGGACCTCAGCCTGCCGGGCTACGCACACCTGCGTGAACCCCTGATGCCGCGCAGCGAACGCATCGGCGTACAGGATGCAGCACCCGAGGCACTGCCGCAGTTCCAGGCAGGCCAACTGGACGCTGGCAGCAGCGGCGCCTTGCTGGTCGGCCTGGAACTGGACGACCAGCGCCCCTGGCCGCCCGCCCTGCCCAAGGGCGTGACCGACGCCGGCGTGCTCGACAACCGCGAGTCGCGCAACAAGCTGCTCGAACAACTCAGCCGCTTCCCCCCGGCGCGCCTGGCCATCGCCTGCGACCCGCGCCGCTCGCCCGACCGCGGCAGCCTGGCCCTGCTCGCGGAGCTGGCGCGCAATGCCGGTGCCACCCGCATCTGGCTGCTGCAGGCAGCCCCGGGCCAGGCCCTGGATGCCGAGCGCCTGGGTGACTGGCACGAAGCACTGGACCGCCTCGGCCTGCCCCATGCCGACACCTCGCCCCTGACCTGGCTGGAGCATGGCCATGACTGAGCCGCTGAAACTGGCCGTGGTCGGCCACACCAACGTCGGCAAGACCTCGCTGCTGCGCACCCTCACCCGTGACGTGGGCTTTGGCGAAGTGTCCCACCGGCCCAGCACCACCCGCCATGTGGAGGGCGCGCGGCTGTCGGTGGATGGCGAACCGCTGCTGGAGCTCTACGACACCCCCGGCCTGGAAGACGCCATCGCGCTGCTCGACTACCTGGAACGCCTGGAGCGCCCCGGCGAGCGGCTGGACGGCCCGGCGCGGCTGGAGCGCTTTCTCCAGGGCAGCGAAGCGCGCCAGCGTTTCGAGCAGGAGGCCAAGGTGCTGCGCCAGTTGCTGGCGAGCAATGCCGGCCTGTACGTGATCGACGCCCGTGAACCGGTGCTGGCCAAGTACCGCGACGAACTGGAAGTGCTGGCCAGTTGCGGCAAGCCCTTGCTGCCGGTGCTCAACTTCGTTGCCAGCAGCCAGCACCGCGAGCCGCAATGGCGCGAAGCGCTGGCCCGGCTTGGCCTGCATGCGCTGGTGCGCTTCGACAGCGTGGCGCCGCCCGAAGATGGCGAGCGCCGCCTGTACGAAAGCCTGGCGTTGTTGCTGGAAGAGGCGCGCCCGGCCCTGCAACGCTTGATCGACGACCAGCAGGCGCAGCGCCTGGCCCGCCAGCACAGCGGCAAGCGCCTGATCGCCGAGCTGCTGCTCGACTGCGCCGCCTGCCGGCGCAGCGTGGCCGCCGAGCCGGCTGCCGAAGCCAAGGCCATCGAGGCCCTGCGCCAGGAGGTGCGCCAACGCGAACAGCGCTGTGTCGAGGCGTTGCTCAAGCTCTACGCATTCCGCCGCGAAGACGCCAACGCCGGTGACCTGCCGCTGCTCGACGGGCGCTGGGGCGATGACCTGTTCAACCCTGAGACGCTGAAGCTGCTGGGTGTGCGCCTGGGCAGCGGCGTGGCGGCGGGTGCCGCAGCGGGCGCCGGGGTCGACCTGCTGGTCGGCGGCATCACCCTGGGCGCTGCCGCGCTGGCCGGGGCCATTGCCGGCGGCGCACTGCAGACGGCGCGCAACTATGGGTCGCGGTTGATGGGCAAGCTCAAGGGCCAGCGCGAGCTGACCGTGGACGACAACGTGCTGCGCCTGCTGGCCTTGCGTCAGCAGCAGTTGATGGTGGCGTTGGACAATCGCGGGCATGCGGCGCAGGACAGCATTCGCCTGGGGCCACTGGATGAAAAGGCCTGGCGCGAAGGCAAGCTGCCCGAGGCCTTGAGCAAGGCCCGGGCGCACCCGCAATGGTCGACGCTCAACCCGGGGGCCCGGGTGAACCAGGCGGAACGCCAGGAACAGTTGGAGGCGTTGGTTCTACAGATTTGAGGTTGGCCGTGCGGGCCCCTTCGCGGGCAAGCCCGCGAAGAGGCCGGTACAGGCAATCAAAGCATGGCCAACGCCTTGCCCTTGAGCACCGCCATGTCGATCAGCGGCACGCCGACTTCCTTGGCCTGCTCATCCCACTCGCGCATCCGCAGGCTCACCTTGAACAGCGGATCGCGCTCGAACTCATCCGCCTCCCCCTCGCTCATCACCCCACCCTGATACTCCAGGGTCCGCCGGCTCGCCTCGCTCAGCCGTGCGTAGTACCCCGGCTGGCGCAAGGTCAGGTAGCGCTTGGCCTCCACGTGATACTGCACCAGCCGCGCCATGCGCTCGCTGAAGCCACAGCGGCGCAGGTACTCGGCGCCGATGCGCTCATGGCTGACCACCCCAAAGCCGCCCATGTCACCCTCGCCGCCACACAGGTGGCCGATATCGTGGAAGAACGCCGCCAGCACCACTTCGTCGTCGAAGCCTTCGTCCATGGCCAGTTGCGCGGCCTGGGACATGTGCTCGAGCTGGGTGATGGCTTCGCCGATGTAGTCGTCGCTGCCATGGCGTTGGTAGAGCGCGAAGGTGTTGTCGATGACCTGGTCGCGGGTGAGCATCGCTTGGGTTTCCTCAGGTGAAATTTTAGGCGGCTGTCAGTCCATCGCCGGCAAGCCGGCTCCCACAGGGATAGCGTAGGCCTGGCTTACTGCTGCGCCACCTTCTCCGACTTGCCGTCATAGCGCTTGCGCCATTCGCCAAGGATCTCGTCACGGTTCTTCGAGGCCCAGGCAAAGTCGTTCTTGATCAGGCGCTGCTCGTAGTCAGCCGGCAATTCGGTCTGCGGCTTGGCGATGCCGGGCGCGGCGAGCACCGCGAAGTTCTCCTTGTACAGCTCCATGGCCGCGGGGCTGGCCGAGAAGTCGGCCAGGCGCTTGGCCGCATCCGCCTTCGGCGAGCCCTTGATCACCGCGGTGGCCTCGATCTCCCAGCCCAGGCCTTCCTTGGGCAGCACGATGTCCAGCGGCGCGCCCTGGCGCTTGAGCTGCACGGCCGGGTACTCGAACGAGATGCCGATCGGGAATTCACCGGCTGCCGCCAGCTTGCACGGCTTGGAGCCGGAATGGACGTACTGGCCGATGTTCTGGTGCAGGGCGTCCATGTAGGCCCAGCCCTGGGGTTCGCCGAAGGTCTGCAGCCAGGCGCTGACATCGAGGAAACCGGTGCCGGACGACGCCGGGTTGGGCATGACGATCTTGCCCTTGTACTCAGGCTTGGTCAGGTCTTGCCAGCTCACCGGCTTGCTCAGGCCCTGCTTTTCGGCCTCGACGGTGTTGAAGCAGATGGTCGCGGCCCACACGTCCATGCCGACCCAGGCTGGCGGGTTGGCGGCGTCGCGGTAGTTGGCGGAAATCTTGCCCAGATCCTTCGGCGCATAGGCTTCGAGCATGCCGTTCTGGTCGAGGATGGCCAGGCTCGAAGCAGCCAGGCCCCAGACCGCGTCGGCCTGCGGGCGGTCTTTCTCGGCCAGCAGCTTGGCGGTGATGATGCCGGTGGAATCACGTACCCACTTGATCTCGATATCCGGGTTGGCCTTCTCGAAGGCCTGCTTATAGCTCTTGAGCTGCTCGGCCTCCAGGGCGGTGTACACGGTCAGTTGCGTGCCGGCGGCCGAGGCCTGCAGGCTGAAGACGGCGGATACGGCAGCGGCAAGTGCGAGTGGCTTGAACATGATGCGTTTCCTATCAGAGTGGGCAGTCGGTCAATGGCCGGCAGCGCGTTGGCGCCAGGCCTGGGAGCGGCGCAACAGGCCGCGTGAAGCAGCGGCCAGCAGCAACGAGGCGCCAGCGCTGGTGAGCAGGATCAGGGTGGACATGGCGGCAGCGCCGCCGACGTTGCCGGCATCGTCCATGTTCAGCACGGCCACCGCGGCGAGGATGGTGTCGGGGCTGTAGAGGAAGATGGCTGCCGAGACGGTGGTCATCGCCGAGACGAACAGGTAGCGGATGATGTCCAGCAGCGCCGGCAGGCAGATGGGCACGGTGACCCGCACGAAGTGCTTGTACAGCGGCGCCTTGAGCGACAGCGCGGCGGCCTCGAACTCGCCGTCGAGCTGGCGCAGCGCGGTGGTCGCGGTCATCTGCGCGGTGGTCAGGTAATGGGCGATGGTGCACACCACCAGCAGCGCCATGCTGCCGTAGAACACATGCAGCGGGTTGCCGGCGAGGTTGAAGAAGAAGACATAGCCCAGGCCCAGCACCAGCCCCGGCACCGCCATGGGGATGAAACTGAGCAGGCGCAGGGCCTGGTTGAGCAGGCGCTGGCCTTGGGTCTTCTCCATCAGGTAGGCGCCGCTGAAGATCACCAGGCTGCCGATCAGCGCGGTGGCGATGGCCATGGTCACGCTGTTGCGATAGGCCAGCCAGCCACCGCCTGCGGTGTCTTCGAACATGTAGTGCTTGAACGACAGGGTCAGGTTGTAGGGCCAGAAGGTCACCAGCGACGAGTACACCGCCATGCCGATCACCGCCAGCAGCGCCGCGCACACCAGCACCACGATGGCCAGGAAGCAGGCATCACGGCCGCGCGAAGGCTTGGGCTCGAACACCTGGGCACGGCCGCTCATGGCATCGCCCTGGCGCCGGCGCAGCCAGGCATCGACGGCAAAGCTGAGCAGCGCCGGCACCAGCAGCACCATGCCGATCAGCGCGCCACGGCCGAATTGCTGCTGCCCCACCACCGCCTTGTATGCCTCCAGCGCCAGCACCTGGTAATCGCCACCGACCACCACCGGTACGCCAAAGTCGGTGATGGTCAGGGTGAACACCAGGCAGAACGCGGCGAACACCGCCTGGCGCGTGGCCGGCCAGGTGATGCTGCGAAACGCCCGCCAAGGCCCGGCGCCCATGCTCGAGGCGGCATCGAACAGCCGCGCATCGGCCAGCGACAAGGCCGAGAGCAGGATCATCAGCGCATGCGGGAAGGTGTAGATGGCCTCGCCCAGGACGATGCCCCAGAAGCCATAGATGTTGTCGTGCAGCAGCCCGCGCAGCAGGCCCTGGTTGCCGAACAGGTAGACCAGGGCGATGGCCGGCAGCATCGACGGCGCCAGCAATGGCAGCAGCGAAATGCCTCGCCACAGGCCCTTGGCCGGGATCAGCGTGCGCTGCAGGGCATAGGCGAACAGGTAGGCCAGCGGAATCACGATCAGCGCCACGGTGAACGCCACCGACAGGCTGTTGCCGAGCAGCCAGTGGAAGTTTTCGCTGGCGAACAGCGCACGCGCTGCGACCAGGCCACCACCCTGGCCGGCATCACCACTGAAACCGCGCCAGAAGATCGCCAGCAACGGCATCAGCACGGCCAGCAGCAACAGCACCAGCAGCAGGCTCTTGCCACCGATCACGAACAGCCGATCTCCCAGGGCGACGTCACTGGAGGGTGCGCGCTTGGCGTCGGGGAGCGGCAGGGACATTGGCGCGGCCATCTCAGGCAAACACCTGCAGGCTCTGTGGCGGCAACGCCACCCAGATGTCCTGCGAGCCCAGGCGCGGCATGGCTTCGGGGGCCAGCTCGGCGAGCAGGGCGTGGCCTGGCAGGGCCTTGAGCTCGAAGCTCATGCGGCAGCGGTTGCCGAGGAAGGTGATCTCGCGCACCTTGGCCGGGAACAGGTTTTCCTCGTGCACCACCGGGTTCACCGTGATCGCCTCGGGGCGGCAGAACAACCGGCCGCTGCTGGCGCGCGGCGCGCCGGCGGCCAGGCGCATGTTCATCGCGCCGACCTGAGCGTGGCTGTCGCTGCTGCGCTGGAACGGCAGCCAGTTGCCCTGGCCGACGAACTCGGCGACGAACGGGGTGGCCGGCTGGTCGTAGATTTCCTGGGGCGTGGCGTACTGCTCGACCTGGCCGTTGTTCATCACGGCGATGCGGTCGGCCATGAGCATGGCTTCATCCTGGTTGTGGGTGACCATCAGGGTGGTGATGCCAAGCTGGCGCTGCAGCTGGCGCAGCTCGGTGCACAGGTGCTCGCGCACGCGGGCATCGAGCGCCGACATCGGCTCGTCGAGCAACAGCAGCGAGGGCGCCGGGGCCAAGGCACGGGCCAGGGCCACGCGCTGCTGTTGGCCACCGGAGAGCTGGCCGGGGTATTTCTTTTCGCTGCCGCCAAGGCCCACCAGCTCAAGCATCTCGGCCACCCGTTGGCGGCTCTGCTCACGGCTGCTGCCGGTCAGGCCGTAGGCGATGTTGGCTTCGACGCTGAGGTTGGGGAACAGGGCGTAGGACTGGAACAGGATGCCGTAGTCACGGGCCTGGGGCGGCAGTTCGGAGATGTCGCGGTTGCCGATGTACAGCGTGCCGCGGTCCTGGCGTTCGAGGCCGGCGATGCAGCGCAGCAGGGTGGTCTTGCCGCAGCCGGAGGGGCCGAGCAGGCAGACCAGCTCGCCGGCGGCGATGTCCAGGGAGACATCGTTCAGCGCGGTGAAGGCACCGAAACGCTTGTGGATACCGCGCACTTTCATCTGTGCGCCCGGAGTGGCGTGGTTCATGGCAAGGCCTCATCGAACAGATGGGGCCATGCTAGGAAGGCTGTGCGAAGGTTCTGTGGCGTTAGGGCAAAAGCGGGCGATAGTGGTATAGGCAGATTTTGTAGTGGCGTTGCCGGCCTCTTCGCGGGGCAAGCCCGCTCCCACAGGTTCAGCGTTGCCCTTGAGGGCTGCGTAGTTCCTGTGGGAGCGGGCTTGCCCCGCGAAGAGTCCACCGCAGGCCGTCAGAACTGCGAACCCACCACTTCCTGCGCCACCCCCAGGAACGCCGCCGGCAACCGCGCCTGGCGCCGCTCCTTCAGGCAATACAGGTACTCATGCATCACCGGCGCGTTCTCCAGCGTCAGCACGCGCAGTTCGGGGTTGTGCGGCACCTCGTGGCGGGCAATCACGCTGATGCCGATATTGCGCAGCACCGCCTCGCGGATCGACTCGCGGCTGCCGATCTCCAGCAACGCCCCGGCCTTCACCCCGGCCTCGTCCAGCATCTGCTCGGTCAGCTTGCGGGTGGTCGAGCCCTTTTCGCGCATCAGCAGGCAATGCCCGGCCACCACGTCGATGGACACCGCCTGGCGATGCGCCAGCGGGTGATTGCGGTGCACCGCCACCACCAGCGGGTCGGTGCCCAGCACCCGCCGCACCAGGCGCGCATCTTCAAGCAACTGCGAGGAGGCGGCGATATCGACGCGGTAGTCTTCGAGCATTTCCAGCACTTGCTGGGAGTTGCCGATCTCCACCGCCACTTCCACCTGCGGCAGGCGCTCGCGGAAGATCTTCACCAGGTCGAGGATGTAGTAAGGCGCGGTGGCGGCAATGCGCAGGCTGCCCTGGGCATGGCCGCTGTTGCGCAGCTCGAACTCGATGTCGGCTTCCTGCTGCAGCAGCGCCTTGACCATCGGCAACAGGCGCACGCCCTCTTCGCTCAGCACCAGGCGCCGGCCACCGCGGTAGAACAGCTCCACCGCGTACTGGCTCTCCAGGTTGCGAATCTGCGTGGTCACCGTGGGCTGGCTGAGCCCGAGCTTCTTCGCGGCCAAGGTGATGCTGCCCAGGCGGGCCACCATGTAGAAGGCTTTGAGCTCGGCACTCAGCATTGCAGGACCTCTGTTGTGCGCAACCGGCGCTACTTGCGCAGCAGGCGCAAACCGTTGAATACCACCAGCAGGCTCACGCCCATGTCGGCAAAGACGGCCATCCACAAGGTGGCCATGCCGGTGAAGGTGATCGCCAGGAACAGTGCCTTGATGCCCAGCGCCAGAACGATGTTCTGCGTCAGGATCGCCGCACTTTGGCGCGACAGCCTGACGAACGCCGGGATTTTGCGCAAGTCGTCATCCATCAGCGCCACGTCGGCGGTCTCGATCGCGGTGTCGGTACCGGCGGCCGCCATGGCGAAGCCGATTTCGGCGCGGGCCAGGGCCGGCGCATCGTTGATGCCATCGCCGACCATGCCGACCCGGTGGCCCTGGGCATACAGCTGCTCGATGCTGGCCAGCTTGTCGGCAGGCAGCAGGTTGCCTTCGGCGCGGTCGATGCCCACCTGGGCGGCGATCGCCTCGGCGGTGTGCGGATTGTCGCCGGTGAGCATGACAGTCTTGATGCCCAGCGCATGCAGTTCGGCGATGGCCTGGCGGCTGCTGTCCTTGACCGTGTCGGCCACGGCGAACAGCGCCAGCGGGCCGGAGCGGTCGAGCAGCAGCACCACGGTCTTGCCCTGGCGCTCCAGCACATCGAGCTGTGCTTCGAGCTCAGGCGAGCACAGGCCCAGCTCTTCGACCAGGCGGTGGTTGCCCAGGTGGTAGGTCTGGCCATCGATCACCCCGCGCACGCCGCGCCCGGCCAGGGCTGCAAAGTCGCTCACCTCGCTCAGCGGCAGGTTCTGCGCCTTGGCGAACTGGGCGATGGCGCCCGACACCGGGTGGTCGGAACGCGCCCCAAGGCTGGCCGCCATGGCCTGGGCGCGGCCTTCGAACAGCGGCTCGAGCACCTTGGCGTCGGTTTGCACCGGCTTGCCGTGGGTGATGGTGCCGGTCTTGTCCAGGGCCAGGTAGTCGAGCTTGCGGCCGCCTTCGAGGTACACGCCGCCCTTGATCAGGATGCCCTTGCGCGCCGCCGCCGCCAGGCCGCTGACGATGGTCACCGGGGTCGAGATCACCAGTGCACACGGGCAGGCCACCACCAGCAGCACCAGGGCGCGGTAGACCCAGTCGAACCAGGCGCCGGCCATGAACAGCGGCGGGATGATGGCCACGGCCAGGGCCAGGGCGAACACCACCGGGGTGTAGATGCGCGAGAAGGTGTCGACGAAGCGCTGGGTCGGCGCACGCGCGCCCTGGGCCTCTTCCACGGCCTTGATGATGCGCGCCAGGGTGGATTGCCCGGCGCCGGCGCTCACCCGGTACTCCAGGGCGCCGGCCTGGTTGATGGTGCCGGCGAACAGCTTGTCGCCGACGGCTTTCTCCACGGGCAGGCTTTCGCCGGTGATCGGTGCCTGATCGACGCTGGATTGGCCACTGACCACCTCGCCATCCAGGCCGATGCGCTCACCGGGGCGCACCCGCACCTGCGCACCGATGGCCACTTCGCGCACATCCACCTCGCGCCACTGGCCATCGGCCTGCTGCACCGTGGCGGTGTCGGGGGTGAGTTGCATCAGGCCGCTGATGGCATTGCGCGCACGGTCCAGGGAGCGGGCTTCGATCAGCTCGGCGACGGTGAACAGCACCATGACCATGGCCGCTTCCGGCCACTGGCCGATCAGCACTGCACCGGTCACGGCGATGCTCATCAGCGCGTTGATGTTGAGGTTGCGGTTCTTCAGGGCAATCCAGCCCTTTTTGTAGGTGCCCAGGCCACAGCCGAGGATCGCCGCCAGGGCCAGCGCGGCCACCAGCCATTCCGGCGCCAGGGCGCCAAAGTGCACGATTTCGGCGGCGATCGCAGCAATACCCGACAGCGCCAGCGGCCACCAGCGGGTCTTGTGCGGCTGCACCGGGGCGTCAGCGCCTTCGATTGCCAGCGGCTCGGCCTTCATGCCCAGGCTTTCGATGGCGCGCTCGATGGCTTCGGTGCCGCCCAAGGTATGGCGCACGCCGAGCACGCGGTTGATCAGGTTGAACTCCAACTGCTCGACACCTGCCAGCTTGCCCAGCTTGTCCTGGATCAGCGTCTGTTCGGTGGGGCAGTCCATGGCGTCGATACGAAAGCGGCTCAACTGCGCCTGGGCGCTGGCCTTCTCGGTCAACTGCACCAGGGCCGGCGCTGCGCTGGCGCCACAGCAGCTGTGGCCGTGCGCGGCATGGCCGTGGTCGTCGTCGCCGTGGGCATGATCGTGGGGGTGCTTGTGTTCGGGGCTGACAGGCTGGTTCATGGGGGCATCCTTAATGTTCGCCTGTTGCCAAGTGAACACCCTGTAGCCACTATAGGGTCAAGCCATCTGCTGGAGAATTTGCCATGAAGATCGGAGAACTGGCCAAGGCGACCGACTGCGCCGTGGAAACCATCCGCTATTACGAGCGTGAGCAACTGCTGCCGGAACCCGCCCGCACCGACGGCAACTACCGGCTGTACACCCAGGCCCACGTGGAGCGGCTGACCTTCATCCGCAACTGCCGCACGCTGGACATGACCCTGGATGAAATCCGCAGCCTGCTGCGCCTGCGCGACAGCCCTGAAGGCTCGTGCGGCAGCGTGAATGCGTTGATCGATGAGCATATCGAGCACGTGCAGGCACGGATCGATGGCTTGGTGGCGCTGCAGGCGCAGCTGGTGGAGTTGCGTCAGCGCTGCAATGCGCAAGGGGCGGAATGCGCGATCTTGCAACAACTGGAAGTGAATGGGGCGGTGTCGGTGCCGGAGGCCGAGCATTCACATGTGGGGCGTAGCCACGGGCATTGATCCAAGGCCCCATCGCCGGCAAGCCGGCTCCCACAAGGCCTGCGTCTGTGGGAGCCGGCTTGCCGGCGATGGGGCCAATGAAGTCAGACCGCCATCGGTGCCGTCATCGGCGCATGGTGCTCGTAACCTTCCAGGCTGAAGTCGCTCGGCTCGATCTTCTCCAGCCATTCAGGCTCATACTTGCCAGTCTTGGCGAAGTCCGGTACGCGGTCGCTGATCACCAGCTTCGGCGCTGCCAGCGGCTCGCGCTTGAGCTGCTCGTTGAGCATGTCCAGGTGGTTTTCATACACATGGGCATCGCCGATGAAGTAGGTGAACCAGCGTGGGGTGTAGCCGGTGAGGCGGCCGAACAGCGACAGCAGCGCCGCGCCTTCGGTGAGGTTGAACGGCGTGCCCAGGCCCAGGTCGTTGGAGCGGATGTAGAGGGTCAGGGAAATTTCCCTGGTCTCGACATTCGGGTGGAACTGGTACAGCAGGTGGCACGGCGGCAGGGCCATTTCGTCCAGTTGCGCGCAGTTCCAGCCGTGGAACAGGATGCGCCGGCTGCCCGGGTCGTTGGCGATGGTGTCCAGGCACTGGCGCACCTGGTCGATGGCC
The DNA here is from genome assembly GCF_002438125.1 of Pseudomonas sp. UBA6315. Lineage (NCBI taxonomy): Bacteria > Pseudomonadati > Pseudomonadota > Gammaproteobacteria > Pseudomonadales > Pseudomonadaceae > Pseudomonas > Pseudomonas sp. UBA6315. Next base: position 5,262 of record NZ_DJTF01000069.1, on the reverse strand, counting down.
TTGTACAGGATGACGAACGCCTGGCCGTCTTCCTCGTCCTTGGCGATCTGGCGGAAGCCTGCCTTTTCGGCCATTTCGATGGCCGCCGGGTTGCTCAGCGGGATGCGCTTGTAGCCCGGCCACTGGCGCCACTGCACGCCGTAGATTTCGCCCAGGTCGTCATGCCCCTGGCGGAACGGGTTGGCCAGCCACTGGGCGTTTTCGTTGGCGTTCTGGTCCCAGACCTTGCAGCCCAGCTCGCGGAATTCACCGGCGTTCTTCACGCCCCGCAGGAAACCGACCATCTCGCCGATCGCCGACTTGAACGCCAGCTTGCGCGTGGTGATGGCCGGGAAGCCTTTTTGCAGGTCGAAACGCAGCATGGCGCCCGGCAGGCTGATGGTGCGGATGCCGGTGCGGTTGCCTTGCAGCGTGCCGTTTTCGATGACGTCGCGGACCAGATCTAGATACTGTTTCATGACTTTCCTGTAACAAGAACGGCAGGGGGATCGCCCCTGCCGTGAAAATCATACGGCGGGTTTGGCCGTAGGTTTGCGGTTGTAGGCCAACCAGATCAGGAAGATGCCGCCGACGATCATCGGCACGCAAAGCAACTGACCCATGGTCAACCAGCCGAACGCGATGTAGCCAAGCTGGGCATCGGGCACCCGCACGAACTCCACGATGAAGCGGAAAATACCGTAGAACAGCGCGAACATGCCGGAAACGGCCATGGTCGGGCGCGGCTTGCGCGAGTACAACCAGAGAATCACGAATAATGCCACACCTTCGAGGGCGAACTGGTACAGCTGCGACGGATGACGGGGCAACTGCGCCGGGTCGCTGAAGGGCGGGAAGACCATCGCCCAAGGCACGTCGGTGGCCTTGCCCCACAGCTCGGCATTGATGAAGTTGCCGATACGCCCGGCACCCAGGCCGATCGGCACCAGCGGCGCGACGAAGTCCATCAGCTCGAAGAACGACTTGTTGTTGCGCTTGCCGAACCACAGGGCCGCCAGCATCACCCCGATGAAACCGCCGTGGAACGACATGCCGCCCTTCCAGACTTCGAAGATCAGCGTCGGGTTGGCCAGGTAGGCGTGGAGGTCGTAGAACAGCACGTAGCCCAGGCGGCCACCGACGATCACCCCCATCGACAACCAGAACACCAGGTCGGAGAGCTTCTCGCGCGACCAGGTGGGGTCGAAGCGGGCGAGCCGGCGTGAGGCGAGCAGCCAGGCACCGCCGATGCCGATCAGGTACATCAGGCCGTACCAGTGGATTTTCAGCGGCCCGAGGGCCACGGCCACGGGGTCTATCTGCGGGTAAGGCAGCATGGATATTCCTCTTGGTTCAAATCAGGAAGCTCAGCCCGACGCAGAACAGCAACGCGGCGAACAGGCGCTTGAGCAGGCGCGGCGACAGCTTGTGCGCCAGACGTGCGCCGAAGCGGGCGAAAAACATGCTGGTGACGGCGATGCCGACCAGCGCTGGCAGGTAGACATAGCCCACGCTGTGGGCCGGCAGGTGGGTGTTGCCCCAGCCCAGCCACATGAAGCTCAGGGCACTGGCCACGGCAATCGGCAGCCCGCAGGCCGACGACGTCGCCACCGCCTGCTGCATCGGCAGGCTGCGCCAGGTCAGAAACGGTACGGTCAGCGAGCCGCCGCCGATACCGAAGATGGCCGAGGCCCAGCCGATCACCCCGCCTGCGCCGATCAGCGCAGGCTTGCCGGGGATGCCGCGGCTGGCCTTGGGCTTGAGGTCCAGGGCCATCTGCGCGGCGACGATCAGGGCGAACACGCCGATGATCTTCTGCAGCTGCGGGCCCTGGATCAGCGAGGCGGTCTTGGCGCCGATACCGGCACCGAGCAGGATGCCGACGGTCATCCAGGCGAAGATCGGCCACTGCACCGCGCCCCGGCGGTGATGCTCGAGCACGGCATTGATCGAGGTGAAGACGATGGTCGCAAGCGAGGTGCCGACTGCCAGATGGGTGAGTATCGACGCATCGAAGCCCTGCAAGGTGAAGCTGAACACCAGCACCGGCACGATGATGATGCCGCCACCCACGCCGAACAACCCGGCCAGCACGCCGGCGCAGGCCCCCAACAGCAGATAGAGTACGAACTCCATTCGTCATCCCCGAGAAAATCAATCCGGCATGGTAACGGAAGGCGGGCACGAGGCTCTAGTGAACTTCGTGACAGGATGGATCGCCGCCAGCGCAGTGGGTAGAGTGGCAAAAAACACAGAGGCCAAACCTATGTGCCTGATCGTATTCGCCTGGCGGCCCGGGCATGCCCTGCCGCTGATCGTCGCGGCCAACCGTGACGAGTTCTATGCCCGGCCGACCCAGGCCCTCGCAGCCTGGCAGGACGCCCCTGGGGTGCACGCGGGGCGTGACCTGGAGGCCGGGGGCACCTGGCTGGGGGTGGGGCCGCAGGGGCGCTTCGCGGCGCTGACCAACATTCGCGAACCGGGCCAGCCGCTCGGGCCGCGCAGCCGCGGCGAGCTGGTGGCGGGGTTCCTCCAGGGTGAGTTGGGTGTCGAGGCCTACCTGGACCAGGTCGCCAGCCGCAGCGGGCAGTACTCGGGGTTCAACTTGCTGGTGGGCGACAGGGACCGGCTGGGCTACCTGCATGCCCGGGATGCGGCGCCGCAGCTGCTTGAGGCTGGGGTATACGGCCTTTCCAATGCCGGGCTGGATACGCCGTGGCCAAAACTGGTGAAGGCCCGCACGGGGCTGGAGGGCTTGCTGGAGTCGGCGCAGCCGCAGCAGTTACTGGCCTTGCTGGCCGATGCGGAGCCGGCGGCGGACAGCGAACTGCCAGAGACAGGGGTGGGGGTGGCGACCGAGAAGCTGCTGTCGAGCGTGTTCATTGCCAGCCAGAACTACGGGACGCGGGCCAGCACTGTGTTGATTGTCGATGATCAGGGCAGAAGACGGCTGATCGAGCGCAGTTTCGGGCCGTTTGGCGGGCACTTGGGGGAAGTTGAGTTGATGGTCTGACGTGCCTCATCGCCGGCAAGCCGGCTCCCACAGGGAACCTCACAAAGCTTGGGAAATGTGGGGGCTCTTGTGGGAGCCGGCTTGCCGGCGATAGGGCCAGCAGGTACAGCGCACCTATAAAGTCTTGTTCGCCCCAGGCCCGATCATCCGCGCCAGGCCAAGGTTCTTCAGCGCCAGCTGCAGCGAGCTGTGGATAACTTGCGGGTTGTCATGGCTCATGGCCTCGGCCAGCAGCTCCTGGGCCTTGCTCATGTTCATCTGGCGCAGCATCCACTTCACCTTCGGCAGGTTGGTGGCGTTCATCGACAGGCTGTCGAAGCCCATGGCCATCAACAGGATCGCCGCCGCCGGGTCACCGGCCATTTCGCCGCAGATGCTCACCGGCTTGCCTTCGCCATGGGCATCGCGCACCACGGTATTCAGGGCCTGCAGCACCGCTGGGTGGAGGTAGTCGTAGAGGTCGGCGACCCGCGGGTTGTTGCGGTCGACCGCCAAAAGGTACTGGGTCAGGTCGTTGGAGCCGACCGACAGGAAGTCCACCTGCCGCGCCAGCTCCTTGGTCTGGTACACGGCCGCCGGAATCTCCACCATCACCCCCACCGGCGGCATCGGCACATCGGTACCTTCGTCGCGCACCTCGCCCCAGGCGCGGTGGATCAGGTGCAGGGCCTCTTCCAGCTCGTGGATGCCCGAAATCATCGGCAGCAGGATGCGCAGGTTGTTCAGGCCTTCGCTGGCCTTGAGCATGGCGCGGGTCTGGACCAGGAAGATCTCCGGGTGGTCGAGGGTCACGCGGATGCCGCGCCAGCCCAGGAACGGGTTCTCTTCCTTGATCGGGAAGTACGACAGCGACTTGTCGCCGCCGATGTCGAGGGTACGCATGGTCACCGGCAGCGGGTGGAAGGCCGCCAGCTGCTCGCGGTAGATCGCCAGCTGCTCCTTTTCGCTGGGGAAGCGCTGGTTGATCATGAACGGCACTTCGGTGCGGTACAGGCCGACACCTTCGGCGCCACGCTGCTGGGCACGGGCGACATCGGCGAGCAGGCCGGTGTTGACCCACAGCGGCATGCGGTGGCCGTCGGGGGTGACGCAGGGCAGTTCGCGCAGGGCATCGAGGCCCTGGGCCAGCTGGCGTTCTTCCTCGACCACTTCGCTGTACTGCTTGCGCAGCACGTCGCTGGGGTTGGTGAACACCTCACCCTTGTAGCCGTCGACGATCATCTCGATGCCGTCGACCTTGGAATACGGCAGGTCGACCAGGCCCATCACCGTGGGGATGCCCATGGCCCGGGCGAGGATGGCAACGTGCGAGTTACCCGAACCCAGCACCGACACCAGGCCCACCAGCTTGCCTTCGGGCACTTCGCCGAGCATGGCCGGGGTCAGCTCTTCGCTGACCAGGATGGTGTTGTCGGCATACACCAGCGATTGCGAGCGGGCTTCCTGCAGGTAGGCCAGCAGGCGGCGGCCGAGGTCCTTGACGTCCGAGGCGCGCTCGCGCAGGTAGTCGTCGTCCATCAGCTCGAAGCGGTTGACGTGCTCGCCGACCACCTGGCGCAACGCGCCCTGCGCCCATTGACCGGTCTTGATGACTTCCATCACCTCACCGCCCAGGGCCGCGTCTTCGAGCATCATCAGGTACACGTCGAACAGCGCGCGCTCTTCCGGGCGCAGCTGGGTGGCCAGCTTGGCCGACAGCTTGCGCATGTCTTCGCGCACGCCTTCGAGGGCGTTCTGGAACAGTTTGAGTTCGCCGTCGATGTCTTCGACGGCCTTGTCGGGCACCACTTCGAGGTCGGCCGGCGGCAGCATCACCACCGCCCGCCCGACTGCAGCGCCCGGCGAGCCTGGCACGCCGACGAAGCGCGCTTCCTGGATGCCCTTGCCCTGGCGGCCCAGGCCACGAATCGAGCCGGTGGCCTCGGCATGGGCGATAACCCCGGCGAGCTGCGCGCTCATGGTGACCAGGAAGGCCTCTTCGCCCTCGTCGAACTGGCGGCGCTCTTTCTGCTGGATGACCAGCACGCCCACCACCCGGCGGTGGTGAATGATCGGCGCGCCGAGGAACGAGGCGAATTTCTCTTCACCGGTTTCGGCGAAGTAGCGGTAACGCGGGTGATCGGCGGCGTTTTCCAGGTTCAGCGGCTCTTCCCGGGTTCCGACCAGGCCGACCAGGCCTTCGTTGGGGGCCATGCTGACCTTGCCAATGGAGCGCTTGTTCAGGCCTTCGGTGGCCATCAGCACGAAACGGTTGGTTTCCGGGTCGAGCA
>NZ_DJTF01000119.1:0-19432 GCF_002438125.1 Pseudomonas sp. UBA6315 | reverse complement strand
GCGCGCCAGGGCCTGGTGACACCGGAGTCGTTCACCTTCATCGAGTCGGCGATCATCCTCGCCATCGTCGTGCTCGGCGGCATGGGCTCACAACTGGGCGTGATTCTCGCGGCCATCGTGATGATCCTGCTGCCCGAGCTGATGCGTGAGTTCAGCGAATACCGGATGCTGATGTTCGGTGCGCTGATGGTGTTGATGATGATCTGGCGTCCGCAAGGCCTGCTGCCTATGCAACGTCCACACATGGAGCTGCGTCGATGAGCCGCGAAATTCTGCAAGTCAGCGGCCTGAGCATGCGCTTCGGCGGCTTGTTGGCGGTCAACGGCGTGGCCCTGACCGTCAAGGAAAAACAAGTGGTGGCGCTGATCGGCCCGAACGGCGCCGGCAAGACCACGGTGTTCAACTGCCTCACCGGCTTCTACAAGCCCAGCGGCGGCACCATCCTGCTCGACGGCCAGCCGATCCAGGGCCTGGCCGGCCACCAGATCGCCCGCAAGGGCGTGGTGCGGACCTTCCAGAACGTGCGCCTGTTCAAGGAAATGACCGCGCTGGAGAACCTGCTGATCGCCCAGCACCGCCACCTCAACACCAACTTCTTCGCCGGCCTGTTCAAGACCCCGAGCTTCCGCCGCAGCGAGAAGGAGGCCATGGAGCGTGCGCAGTACTGGCTGGAGAAGGTCAACCTGACCGAGTTCGCCAACCGCACCGCCGGCACCCTCGCCTACGGCCAGCAGCGCCGCCTGGAAATCGCCCGCTGCATGATGACCCAGCCACGCATCATCATGCTCGACGAACCGGCTGCCGGCCTGAACCCCAAGGAGACCGAAGACCTCAAGGCGCTGATCGCCTACCTGCGCGAGTCGCACAACGTCACCGTGCTGCTGATCGAGCACGACATGAAGCTGGTGATGAGCATTTCCGACCACATCGTCGTGATCAACCAGGGCACGCCCCTGGCCCACGGCACGCCGGAGGAGATCCGCGACAACCCTGACGTGATCAAAGCCTACCTGGGGGAAGCGTAAATGCTGAAGTTCGAGAACGTTTCCACCTTCTACGGCAAGATCCAGGCGCTGCACAGCGTCAACGTGGAAATCAACCAGGGCGAGATCGTCACCCTGATCGGTGCCAACGGCGCCGGCAAGTCGACCCTGCTGATGACCCTGTGCGGCTCGCCGCAGGCGCACAGTGGTAGCATCAAGTACCTGGGTGAAGAGCTGGTCGGCCAGCCTTCCTCGCACATCATGCGCAAGAGCATCGCGGTGGTGCCGGAAGGCCGCCGCGTGTTCGCCCGCCTGACCGTCGAGGAAAACCTGGCCATGGGTGGCTTCTTCACCGACAAGGGCGACTATCAGGCGCAGCTGGACAAGGTCCTGCAGCTGTTTCCGCGCCTGAAGGAGCGTTACATCCAGCGTGGCGGCACCATGTCCGGTGGCGAGCAGCAGATGCTGGCCATCGGCCGGGCGCTGATGAGCAAGCCCAAGCTGTTGCTGCTCGACGAGCCTTCGCTGGGGCTGGCGCCGATCATCATCCAGCAGATCTTCGACATCATCGAACAGCTGCGCCGCGATGGCGTGACGGTGTTCCTGGTGGAGCAGAACGCCAACCAGGCGCTGAAGATCGCCGACCGGGCCTATGTGCTGGAGAACGGCCGGGTGGTGATGCAGGGCACGGGCGAGGCCTTGCTGACCGACCCGAAAGTGCGCGACGCCTACCTGGGCGGTTGATTGGAAAAAGGGCCTTCGGGCCCTTTTTTCTGCCTGTACCGGCCCATCGCTGGCAAGCCAGCGCACGCCTCCTGTGGGAGCTGGCTTGCCAGCGATGGGGCCGGTACAGGCACTACGCAGCTCTTGTTAACCTCGCCCAGCCTGAGTAACGTGGCCAGCTCTTTGGCAAACGATTCCCGGAGCCCGCCCGATGCGCCTCACCCCCACCCTGCTGGTCACCGCCCTGCTGCCCCTGTTCGCCGGTTGCCAGCTGCTGGCCGAGCAACCTCGCGACCCGAACATCGGCACCACGCGCATGCAGGGCGAACTCAGTGCAGGCGGCGGCCAGCTGCTGTTCAAGCCCTGCGGCGAGGCCCGCCACTTCGTCGTGCGCGACGCCAGCGGCACCGCCATCCTGCAGGAAGCCTCGAACCTGGCCCGCGACGCCAACGACAAACTGTTCGCCGACGTGCGCGGCCGCCTCACCGGCAGCAAGCAGGCCAACAACGATGGCCAGCTCGAAGTCAGCCGCCTGTACCGCCTGGAGCCTTCCACCCGCGCCTGCGATGACCCCAACTTCAAGCAGCTGACCCTGCGCGCCAGCGGCCACGAGCCGGAGTGGGACATCAAGGCCAGCGGCAAGGGCATGGTGCTCAACCGCGTCGGCAAAGAGCCGCTGCCGCTGCCCTTCCTCGAAGAAGAAGTGCCTGGCGGCGGCCTGACCCTGACCAGCGAAGCCAACGGCCAGCATGTGGAACTGTGGGTCGCGCCGCAGCGTTGCACCGACAGCGCCACCGGCGCCGTGCGCCACCTGCGCGCCGAATTGCGCATCGATGGCCAGACCCTCAACGGTTGCGGCTACTACGGCGGCGCGCGCGACAACTGATCGCCGGGTGCTTTTATCCTGCCAGTCGGGGCGGCTAACAGCTTATACTTGGCGGTTTGTGTAAAGCCGCCGGCCGCCCATGGCCGGGATACTGGACCCTGCCATGCTACGAATCACCGAACTCAAGCTGCCCCTGGACCACCCCGATGAAGCGCTGCGCGAGGCCATCGTCGAGCGCCTGGGCATCCGCGACGAGCAACTGCTCAGCTTCAACCTGTTCAAGCGCAGCTACGATGCGCGCAAGAAGAACAGCGAGCTGCTGTTCATCTACACCATCGACCTTGAAGCGAGCAACGAAGCCGAACTGCTGAGCAAGTTCGCCGACGACCGCAACATCGGTGTCGCGCCAGACGTCAGCTACAAGTTCGTCGGCCACGCCCCGCAAGGCCTCCAAGAGCGTCCGATCGTGGTCGGCTTCGGCCCCTGCGGCATCTTCGCCGGCCTCTTGCTGGCGCAGATGGGCTTCAAGCCGATCATCCTCGAGCGCGGCAAGGAAGTGCGCCAGCGCACCAAGGACACCTGGGGCCTGTGGCGCAAGAGCGTGCTCAACCCCGAGTCCAACGTGCAGTTCGGCGAAGGCGGCGCCGGGACCTTCTCCGACGGCAAGCTCTATAGCCAGATCAAGGACCCGCAGCACCATGGCCGCAAGGTCCTGGAAGAGTTCGTCAAGGCCGGCGCGCCGGACGAAATCCTCTACATCAACAAACCGCACATCGGCACCTTCCGCCTGACCGGCATGGTCGAGCAGATGCGCCAGGACATGATCGCCATGGGCGCCGAAGTGCGCTTCCAGGAGAAGGTCAGCGACCTGCTGATCGAAGATGGCCAGCTGACCGGCGTGGTGCTCGAGAGCGGCGAACAGCTGCACTCGCGCCATGTGGTCCTGGCCCTGGGCCACAGTGCCCGCGACACCTTCCGCATGCTCCACGCCAAGGGCGTGTACATGGAGGCCAAGCCGTTCTCCGTCGGCTTCCGCATCGAACACCCGCAGACGCTGATCGACAAGGCGCGCCTGGGCAAGTACGCCGGCCACCCGAAACTGGGCGCGGCCGACTACAAGCTGGTGTACCACGCCAAGAACGGCCGCTCGGTGTACAGCTTCTGCATGTGCCCGGGCGGCACGGTGGTCGCGGCCACCAGCGAACCGGGCCGGGTGGTGACCAACGGCATGAGCCAGTACTCGCGCAACGAGCGCAACGCCAACTCCGGCATCGTGGTGGGGATCGACCCCGAGCGCGACTACCCGGGTGGCCCGCTGGCCGGGATCGAGCTGCAGGAGCGCCTGGAAGCCCACGCCTATGTGATGGGCGGCAGCGACTACCAGGCACCGGCGCAGCTGGTCGGCGACTTCGTCGCTGGCAAGCCATCCACGGCCCTGGGCAGCGTCGAGCCTTCGTACAAGCCGGGCGTGACCCTGGGCGACCTCGCCCCGAGCCTGCCGGACTTCGCCATCGAAGCGATCCGCGAGGCGCTGCCGGCGTTCGATCGGCAGATCAAGGGCTACAACCTGCATGACGCGGTGCTGACCGGCATCGAGACGCGCACCTCTTCACCGCTGCGCATCACCCGTGGCGAGGATTACCAGAGCCTGAACCTCAAGGGGCTGTTCCCGGCGGGTGAAGGTGCGGGGTATGCCGGCGGGATTCTTTCGGCGGGTGTAGACGGTATCCGCATTGCCGAGGCAGTCGCGCGCGACATGCTCGGGTTGTAACTGCACCGCCGATGGACCGTGACAGGCCCAACAAAAAACCCCGAACAGGCCAGGCCCGTTCGGGGTTTTTGCTTTTCTGCAGCGATCAGTGAGTGACGCGGCTGGTACCGTCGACAGTCATGATGCGCACGCGCTCGCCAACGCGGAAGATTTCGTTCTGCTGCACGGCCTGCACATAGGCGCGCATGCTGCCGTCGTCTTCACGCACGGTGATTTCCACACCCTGGGTGCGGGTCAGGCCTTCTTCGGCGGCGGAACCGGCCAGGCCACCGGCCACGGCACCGATCACCGCAGCGACGATGCTGCCACGGCCACCACCCACGGCGCTGCCGGCGACGCCGCCGACGATGGCGCCAGCACCACCGCCGATTGGCGTCTTGGTGCCTTCAATCTTGACCGGGCGCAGGGATTCGATGGTACCCATGCGCACGGTCTGCACGCGGCGGGCCTCATCACGGGAGTAGCTGTCGCCAGTCAGGCTCGAGGCACAGCCCCCCAGCAACAGCGACATGGTGGTGAAGGTCGCCACCAGCAAAGCGGATTTACGCATGGGTAAGTCTCCATAAATTTCAGGTGTCCATTAGACGCCGCACCCAGGCAACTGTCACGACACTGAGGTAACAAATTTATTTTCATTCAGCACCGGTACAGCTAGCACAGGCTATCCCCCAGGCCTTGAACGTCAGACCAAGAATAGCCATGGATTACTGCATCGTCGTGCGCGAGGCCAGTGCGGCCCTGGACGGGTAGGTGTGAAAAGGGCCGCGATGCGGCCCCCAGAGGTTTCAGGGTGCCAGCCGCTCGCGCAGCCATTGCCCATCGACCAAGCGATAGTTCAAGCGGTCATGCAGGCGGCTGGCGCGGCCCTGCCAAAACTCGATGCGCTCGGGCAGCAGGCGGTAGCCCCCCCAATGCTCGGGGCAATGGGGTTGGCTGTCGGAGAAACGCGCCTCGGTCGCCTTCACCAACCCTTCCAGCTCTTCGCGGCCGGCAATCACCCGGCTCTGTGGCGACGCCCAGGCGCCCAGGCGGCTGCCCAGTGGGCGCACCTGGTAGTAGTCGTCCGACTCCTTGGCCGTGACCTTCTCCACCCGCCCCTCGATCCGCACCTGGCGCTCCAGCGCCGGCCAGAAGAAGGTCATGGCGGCGAAAGGGTTGGCCAGCAGCTGCTGGCCCTTGGCACTTTCGTAGTTGGTGAAGAAGGTGAACCCGCGCTCATCGAGCCCCTTGAGCAGCAGTACGCGGCAATGGGGGCGGCCTTCGCCATCGACAGTGGCGATGGTCATGGCATTGGCCTCCACCGGTGGCTGCTCGGTTTTCACCGCATCGGCAAACCACTGGTGGAACAGAGCGAACGGCTCACCCGGCGCCTGGGCTTCGGCCAGGCCATCACGGGTGTAGTCGCGGCGCATATCGGCCAGGGATTGGGTCATGGCTGCGTTTCCTTGACGATCAGTTGGTCTTCGCAGGGCTGTTGGCGGCTACCTTCTTGTCATCGGCAGCTTTCTTGGCGACGGGCTTGGCAGCAGGCTTGGCCGGCGCGGCTTTCTTCTTCGCGGTGGCCTTGGCTGCAGGCTTGGCCGCGGCTTTCTTCGCGGCTGGCTTGGCAGCGGCCTTGGCGGCGGGTTTGCTTTCCACAGCCTTGGCAGCCGGCGCCTTGGCATCCTGCACGGCAACCATGGCGGCCGGGGTCGGTGCCGGCGCGGCCTGCTGGTACTTGGCCAGCAGCGCGACCATGGTGTTCTGCGGGGTCAGCAGCATTTCAACGCGGCGGTTGAGGGCACGGCCTTCTGGGCTGTCGTTGGCGGCGCGGGGCATTTCTGCGCCCATGCCTTTGAGGGTCAGGCGGTCACGCTGCAAGCCGCTCAGGCGGAAAATCGCCGAAACCGAGGCGGCGCGCTCCAGGCTCAGCTTCTGGTTGGCAGCGGCCACACCACTGCTGTCGGCATGGCCAAGTACCAGCACTGCAGTCTTGGCGTCGCCTTCGACGGTCTTGGCCACCCGGGTGATCGGGCCCAGGCTCATCGGCAGCAGCATGTTCGGGCGATCCGGGTTGTACGAACCGTCGACAGGGATGGTCACCGCCAGCACGTTGTCGCGGCGCTCCAGTTGCAGCTTGCTGTCCTTGATGGCTTCGCGCAGCTTCGGCTCGTACTCGTCGAGCCAGGCCTGGGTGGCCTTCTGGTCGATCTTCGGTACCACCGGGCCCTTGGCCTGCTTGTCGTCACCACCGAATGGCCACCACCAGCGGCTGGCGCTTTCCGATTTGGCATCGGCCTTGGCGACATTCTCGTTGACGGCCTGCTTCACTTCCTGCTCGGCAACCTTGTCCGAACCGAAGGGCCACCAGCTGCTGGTCTCGCCCTTGGAAGCATCCTGGGAGTGGCTGGCACAGCCGGTCATGGCGGCCATGCACAGGGCGAGTGCTAAGGTTTTATGTGAAGACATCAGCGATACACCATGAATTAGAAAGAGTTTTTGCCAACGCACTACAGGCATTGGCATTCAGGATAGACAAAGGGTGCGAGCAATACCCGCGTTACCCGATCAAAGGCACGTACCCAGCACCCGGACCAGCTGCTGGGCCCTTGGGTCCATGAGCACGTATGGGCCCAGGGTGTTGACCACGAAACCGAAGGCCACATCATGCTCGGGGTCGGCGAAACCGACCGAGCCGCCAGCGCCTGGGTGGCCGAAGGCACGGGCGCCGAGGCCGAAGGTGGCGTTGGCCACATCGGGCTGGTCGAGCATGCAACCCAGGCCGAAACGGGTCTGCGTGAGCAGGGTACGGTCCTCGCCCAGGCTGTGTTCGCGGGTCAGTTCGTCGAGCAGTTCGGATTCCAGCAGGCTGCCGTCCAGCAGGCCGGCATAGAAGCCGGCCAGGCTGCGGGCATTGCCGTGGCCGTTGGCCGCAGGCTGCTGCATGCGCCGCCACTCGGGTTTGTTGGTGCTGGTGAGGATCGCCGGCGGGTTGGTGAAGGCGCGGGTCGACAGCGCTTGCGGCTCACGCATGGTCACCTGCAGCAGGCGCTGGGCCGCCGCATCACCGGCATTGCCCTTGCCACGGGCGATATGCGCCACGCGATGGAATTCTTCGTCCGCCAGGCCGACATGGAAGTCCAGCCCTAGCGGGCGGGCGGTGCGGGCGACAATCGATTCACCCGAGCCACGGCCATCGGCGCGGCGGATCAGCTCGCCGATCAACCAGCCGTAGGTGATGGCGGCGTAGCCATGCTCGGTACCTGGCGTCCACCAGGGCGTTTCGGCGGCCAGGGCATCGACCATCGCTTGCCAGTCGTACAACGCCTCTGCCGGCAGCAACTCGCGGATGGCCGGCAAGCCGGCGCGGTGGCTGAGCAACTGGCGCAGGGTGATGTTCTGCTTGCCGGCCTGGGCAAACTCGGGCCAGTAACGCGCCACCGGCACATCCAGGGCCAGCTTGCCCTCGCCCACCAGTTGCAGGGCGGTTACGGCCGTGAAGGTCTTGGTGCAGGAAAACAGGTTGGCGATGGTGTCGCTGTGCCAGGCCTGCTGGCCGTCCTTGTCGGCGCTGCCTGCCCACAGGTCGATCACGGTTTCGCCACCGACCTGGATGCACAGCGCCGCACCGCGCTCCTGGGGATCATCGAACAATGCCGCGAATGCTTCGCGCACCGCCTCGAACTTCAGCTCATAGTGACCCTGGATCTGCACCCGCCTGTTCTCCGTACGACCTGGCTGGAAAAGGCGTGCATTGTTTCAGTAGTTAAGGGTTTTGCCTACTGGGCAGGGCCAGATGGTATTGCGGAATATTTTCCTCAATAGGGCGCCCGTGGCTGGCTGGCTTGCGGCAGGCCGGCTCATGGAGCCGGTTTCTCAAGCTGGCTGCGCAGCTGGGCCACGGCTGCCTGGTTGCTCTTGCGCACGGCCTCGACAAACCCGGCATAGGGCACGTCGGTGATCGCCACCAGGCCCAGGTGGCCATTTTCGCCATCGAGCAAGCGCCCGCTGGCCGGCTGGTCGAGGTATTGGAACCAGTGCGCGCCGACGATCATCGGCTGGGCCAGCGCCGCCTTGAGGAAGTTGCCGTAGGCCGGCCCGCGGTCTTCCTCGCGCGCCACTTCCACTGGCCCTGGCCAGAATGGCCCGCGATCGCGAGAGCCGAACTGGAATTCGGACACCAGCACCGGTTTGTCCAGCTCGGCCAGGCGGCTGAAGTCGTAGCCATCTTCTGGCTTGAGGGTATAGAAGTTGAAGCTCAGCACATCGCAGAACTCCGCGCAGGCCTTGACCGCCTCGGGCGTGCTGACGGCGTAGCGGCCACCCAGCAGCAGGTGGTTGGGGGCATGCCACCTCAGCGAGTCGGCAATGGTCTTGAAGTAGGTTTGCGCGAACACCTGCTGGAAATACTGGTAATCCCGTTCGATTTCCGGGTGTTCGGGGCTCGGCAGCGGCGCCTCGAAGCCCGGGTCTTCCATCAGTTCCCAGGCCTGCAGGTCGATGCCCCAGGCCTTGGACAAGCCTTCCTGGTTTCGGTACTTGTCGCGCAACTGCTTGAGGAATGCGCGCTTGGCCGGCACGTCGGTGGTCAGGCGCAGGGTGCCGTAGGCCAGGCCATAGCGCGCCTTGGGGTCGTTGCCCGGCGCCGCCCAGGCCAGTTCGTTGTCGGCGAAGTAGCCAATCAGCCAGGGGTCGTCACGGTGGTCGCGGGCAGCGATGGCCACGGCGCGCTCGGTGGCCATGGCAAAGCGTGGGTCGAACGGGTCAGGCATGCGGCCCCACCAGTCCATGCCCGTGCTGATGCTGGCATAGTCGCCGACGATCGACAGCGGCAAGGTGTAGGGTACGCGCTTGGCCTGGGCCAACGCCGGGTCGCTCCAGTTGCCCAGGGTGTTGAAGCCCCAGGCCTGCAGGCGATCGAGGGTGTGGGCCTGCCAGCGGCTGCTGTCTAGTGCCAGTGGCGGGCATTCGCCAGGCGGTTGCCCCTCCACCGGCGCGCACGGCTTGCCGTAGGTACGCTGGATATTGGCGGCATAGAAGTCGAACCAACGCCCCTGCTTGAAGCCGCGCCCCTGCGACGAGGCGTTGCCATCGTCGTTGTTGCCCTCGCCATAGAAGGCTGCCAGCGCCTCGCCCTGCCCTGGCAAGGCCGCGAACATGCCCTCGCGACCGGCAACGTAGGTACGCCCGCCATCGGCGGCCACGGCATTCACGCCCAGGGAATAGAACGGGTGCCCTTCCGGCGTAACCAGGTACCAGCGGCCATCACGCTTTTCGGTGCGAAAGAAGCCCTTGGCTTCGAACCCAGGCCCTGCCAGCACACCACCGTAGGTATCCAGCCCTTGCTTGGCGCGATCGGCCAGCCAGCCCTTGAGTTGCTGCTGCTCGCGGGTGTCGGCGGCCTTGAGCTGGTCGTCGCTGACGATTCTCTCGGGCCAGCGGCCACGAGTGGACTGGCCGTAGGCATCGATCAGCTCGTGGTAGGCCGCCTTGTAGGCCAGGTCGTCATCCTGGATGCCGACCTTCTCGATCAGCAGGTTCTGCGCAACCTTCGGCGCCGGAATGCTCAGGCTGACGGACACCACCTGCTTGAGGTCGATCTCGCCCGCACTGCTGGTCAACAACAGCCGCTGGCCTTGATACACCCAAGGCATCGGCGGCCCGGCACGCATGCCCTGGCTCAGCGGCGAGGTGGCCTTGAGCGGCACCATGACGGTTTGCGCAGGCCCTGCCGGCAGGTCGATGCGGCTGGTCAGGGTACGGCCATCGCTGCCCAGCACGGTGACATCGACGGTCAACGCCCAATCCATGGCACTTTGCAGGCGCAAGGTGAGGAACTGCCCGGCAGACCAGTCCCACACCCCCGCCTGCGGGCTCAGGCGCAGGGTTGGCCGTTCGACCGGGTTGAACACCACACGCCGCAACACCTCGCCTTCACTGGTTTGCTCCGCGTTGTACTGGGGCATGCCAGTGCCATCGGTGGCCACCGCGACCACCGAGGCCGGGCGCACGAAGCTGAACAGCGTCTGCTGGCCAGCCAGCAGCGGCGTGCTGAGCAACAGGGTGAGGACTGCAGGCAAGGTGCGACGGATCATAGGGCTCAGGCTCTCCTTTCAGGCCCGCTCGGGCCCGCGACTGAGGGGTGGACAACGGGCCGCAGCAGCATGCTCCGGCCGTCAGGAAATCTCCCGCCGGAAGGGCGGCAGCGCATTGAGAATAGCCTTGCCGTAGCGCTGGGTGACCAGGCGCCGGTCGAGCAAGGTGATGACGCCACGGTCCTGCTCGGTACGCAGCAGGCGGCCACAGGCCTGGATCAGCTTGAGCGAGGCATCGGGCACGGCAATTTCCATGAACGGGTTGCCGCCACGGGCTTCGATCCACTCGGCCAGGGCCGCCTCGACCGGGTCGTCCGGCACCGAGAACGGGATCTTGGCGATCACCACGTGCTCGCAGTAGGCGCCCGGCAAGTCGACACCTTCGGCGAAGCTGGCCAGGCCGAACAGCACGCTGTGCTGGCCATCGTCGACCCGCGCCTTGTGCTTGTTCAAGGTTTCCTGCTTGGACAGGTTGCCCTGGATCAGCACCAGCTTGCGCCAGTCGCGGTCCAGGCCGTCGAACACGTCCTGCATCTGCTTGCGCGAGGAGAACAGCACCAGGGCGCCGCGGGCATCTTCGACGATGGCGGGCAGCTCGCGGATGATCGCCGCGGTGTGCCCGGCGGCATCGCGCGGGTCGGCTTTGAGGTCGGGCACCCGCAGCAGGCCGGCGTCGCCGTGCACGAACGGGCTGGGCACCACGCAGGTGACGGCATCGCGCGGCAAGCCTGAGCGCATGCGGAAGCGGTCGAACTTGCCCAGGGCGGTGAGCGTGGCCGAGGTCACCAGGGCGCCATGGGCCACGTTCCACAAGCTGCGGCGCAGCATCTCGGCGGCCAGGATGGGGCTGGCGTTGACTTCGATGTCGAACAGCGCGCCGCTTTCGGCCAACGTCAGCCAGCGCGCCATGGGCGGGCTGTCCTGCGGGTCTTCGGCGGTGAAGGCGGTCCACAGTTCCCAGTTGCCCTGGGCACGGGTGACCAGGCTGCCGAACAGCGGGTACCACTCCTCGGCCTGGTGGCTGGCGATGCCGATGTTGACCTCGCCATCCATGCCTTCCTTGAGCAGGTCGGCCAGGCGCGTGAACAGGTCATTGAGACGGGAGAAACCCTTTTTCAGCTCGATGCCCACTTCGCGGATCTGCTCCGGCACCACGCCGCCTTCGAACCGGTAGCGTGGGCGCTCGCGCCCTTCGGTGTCCTCGCTGGGGCGAAAATCGGCGATCTGCTCGCACAGGGTGAACATGAACTGCTGCTGGGTGCGGATTTCCCGCGCCAGCTCCGGCACCTGCTCGATCAGCTTGCCCAGGTCGCCCGGCAGCGGGTGCTGGGCCAGCAGCTTGGTCAGGTTCTTGGCGGTCTGCTCCAGCCAGTCGGCGGTGGAACGCAGGCGAGAATAGTGGGCGAAATGGCCGATGGCCTTGTCTGGCAGGTGGTGGCCTTCGTCGAATACGTACACGGTGTCGCGCGGGTCGGGTAGCACCGCACCGCCGCCCAGGGCCAGGTCGGCCAGGACCATGTCGTGGTTGGTGACGATCACATCGACCTTGCCCATGCCTTCGCGCGCCTTGTAGAACACGCACTGCTGGAAGTTCGGGCAATGGCGGCCGGTGCACTGGCTGTGGTCGGTGGTCAGGCGCGCCCAGTCCTGGTCTTCCAGGGCCTCGGGCCAGCTGTCGCGGTCGCCGTCCCAACGGTTGCCGGCAAGCTTCTCGATCATGCTGTTGAACAGCTTCTGGCTGCGCTCGTCCACTTCGATGTGGAAGCCCTCCTCCTCGAACAGCTGGGCGGTGGCCGACTGCGCGTGGCCCTCCTGCAACAGGACGTCGAGCTTGGACAGGCACAGGTAGCGGCCACGGCCCTTGGCCAGGGCGAAGCTGAAGTTCAGGCCGCTGTTGCGCATCAGGTCGGGCAGGTCCTTGAAGACGATCTGCTCCTGCAGCGCCACGGTCGCGGTGGCGATCACCAGGCGTTTGCCGGCGGCCTTGGCAGCCGGAATCGCGGCCAGGCTGTAGGCCACCGTCTTGCCGGTACCGGTGCCCGCCTCCACGGCCACGACGGCAGGCTCGCCGGCACGGCGGCCTTCATCGTCGCAGGCGATGTCGCCGAGCACCTTGGCCACTTCGGCGATCATCAGGCGCTGGCCGTAACGCGGCTTGAGGCTCTTGGCTTCGAGAAAACGCGAGTAGGCGCCCTGGATGGTGGCTTTGAGTTCGTTGCTGATCATGGTCTGCAGGCGCCCGAAGGGCTGGATATATTTTCAGTGTTTCGCATGGGGCGGCTATCATACCCCGCTATTGCCCTTTGTGCCGCATGGAGATCCAGATGCTCGCCTTTGCCCTGCCCTATACATTGCATGTCCTGGCCGCCCTGGTGTGGGTCGGTGGCATGTTCTTCGCCTGGCTGGTGCTGCGCCCGGCAACGGTTGCAGCCCTTGAAGGGCCGGCCCGGCTGCGGCTCTGGGTGGAAGTTTTCCGACGCTTTTTCACCTGGGTCTGGCTGGCGGTGGTGATCCTGGCGATAAGTGGTATCGGCATGTTGCACATGCGTTTCAACGGTTTCGAGACAGCGCCCAAGTACATTCACGTGATGATCGGCGGCGGCATCGCCATGTTCGCCCTGTTCATGCGCATCCAGGCGTTGCTGCTGCCGGAGCTGAAAACTGCGGTGCAGGCGGAGGACTGGGCCGCCGGGGCCGCCGTGCTGGGGCGGATCCGGCGAATGGTCGGGGTCAACCTGCTGCTGGGGCTGGCCGTCGTCGCCGTGGCCAGCTCGCGCCTGCTGATGTAGGGCGCCTCAGCCCGCCCGCGGCGGCTCGGCCGGCCGCGGGATCGACATGACATGGAAGATGCCGGTCAGCAGGATCTGCAACCGATCGAACCAGCGATGGCTGCGCCCGCGCAGGCTGCCATTGAAGAACAGCACCTCCAGCACATGCAGGCCCAGCACGGCGATACCGGTTGCGTTGATCAGCAGGTTCAGCGGCAGCGGCTGCGGCATCAGCTGGTTGAACAGCACCACGCCCCAGAACGCCACGGTCAGGACCTTGCCAAGGCCAAGGATGAATTTCATCTGCCGCCCCCTTGTGCGTGTCAGTTCAGGTGCAGGTCGACCCGGCGGTTGTGCGCGCGGCCTTCCTCGGTGTCGTTTTCCGCCACCGGCTCGCGCGCCCCGCGCCCTTCGCTGGTGACCTTCTGCGGCGCCAGGCCCTGGCTGATCAGGTACTCGGCCACACTGGCGGCACGCCGTTCGGAAAGTGTCTGGTTGTAGCTGTCGGAGCCGACATTGTCGGTATGGCCAACCACCTTGATGCGCGTCACGCCCAACTCGTTGAGCCTCGGCAGCAGGCTTTGCAGGCGTTGCTGGCTGCCCGTGGTGAGGTCGGCGGAGTTGAAGGCGAACATCACCTGGCCCTGGTCGTCGAGGGAGATCACCTCGGCCTTGGCCTCGGGCTGAGCCGCAGGCTGGCTCGGCGGGTACTGCGGCAGCGGGCAGCCCATGTGGTCGACCGGGGTATTGGCCGGAGTGTCCGGGCAGCGGTCTCGGCGGTCGAATACGCCATCCCCGTCCTCGTCGCCGTCCTGGGCATAGCAGATCAGCCCACCGGCAATGGCGCCCAGGGCTCCGCCGCCGGCGGCCCAGCTCGAACTCTCGATGGCCCCCAGGCCACCGCCCACCAGGCCACCCAGCAGGCTGCAGATTGGCCAGGTCCGTTGATTGAGGGGCGCACTGCCATCACTGTGGGTGGCGCAGCCTGAAAGCAGGCTGGTGACCACCAGCAACGGCAGCGCCGCCTTTGACATGACACTCATCATGAATGCTCCTGTGTCCTTGGCCGCAACCGGCCTGCAGGCGTAAAGACGCGCCCGCGCCACTGCTCCCGGCGCGGGCGCAGGCCGTCAGCGCTGGATCTTGATCTCGGTGCGACGGTTCATCGAACGCCCATCGGCCGTGGCGTTGTCTGCCACTGGCTGGGTTTCGCCGGCACCGACCACCGAAACGAAGCTGGCGCGAGGCACTCCGCTCTCGATCAGGTATTCGGTCACCGAATGGGCACGGCGCTCGGACAGTTTCTGGTTGTACTTGTCGGAGCCGACGCTGTCGGTGTGGCCGGTCACGCTCAGGCGAGCGCTGGGCGCTTCCTGTTTCAGGCGGGTCGCGATGGTGTTCAAACGCTCTTTGTCGGCCGCGGTCAGGCGGGCGGAGTCGAACTCGAAGTGCACGTCACGGATGACGATGACTTCTTCTTTCTGCACCACCACTTCCTCGACCACCGGTGCCGGCTCCGGCGGGCAGCCATTGGCATCGACCTGCACGCCGCGCGGGGTGCCTGGGCACTTGTCGCGGCTGTCCGGCACACCATCGCCGTCCTCGTCGCCATCACCATGGGCCCAGCAGTAGCCCGCCGCCAGGCCACCGCCGAGCAGCGCGCCCCAGCCAGCCCACGAGGAGCTTTCGAAAGCGCCCAGGGCGGCGCCGCCCACGCCCCCGACGGCAGCACACTTCGGCCAGTCGGTTTTTTGCAAACCTGCACAACCAGTCAACACACTGGTGAGCAGTACCAGGGGTATCGCTGTGCGTACTATGCTCATTTTGTAGCTTCTCCTAGGGGGAATCGGCATAAGACCGATCTCTGGGAGTAAAGACCGCGCAATCAATCCCTGCCAGCAATAAGCCACACCCCCGCACATGCCTCTTTGCCCGCAGGCGATGGCCCGCTAGTCTTGGGCAACCCGAACGAGGATTGGCAATGACCGACGGTTTTTCCCAACGCACCCCGCAGCAGGCCCTGGCGGCCCTGCTCGAACGCTTCACCCCGCAGCGGCTGCTGCTGGTGGGCACGCGCTTTCCGGCCCTGGAAGCGTTTGCCCAGGCTCACCCGCAAGTGACCATCGAAACCACCGCGCCCGGCCCGCTGCCGGCAGCGCTGGCGGCCCAGCGCTTCGACCTGGCCGTGCTGGTGGACTGCCTGGAGCACCTGCCCAAACGCACCGGCCTGGAGCTGCTGGGGGGCATCCGCAACCTCAATGCCAGCCGCGTGGCAGTGCTGGCCGACCTGGCGGCCTGTGGCTGGCACGACACCGACTTTTTCGCCCTGGCGCTGTCGGCCAGCGAGAAATTCCGCCGCGACCAGCAGGTGCTCAGCTTGTTCACCTATGATCTACATGATTACAAGCAGGTCCCGGACTGGCTCAACGCCAGGTTCTGGGCCAACCCTGAAAACTTTGGCAAGTATTGGTGGTGATGATGAGTGTCTCGGTCTGCCCTTGTGGCAGCGGCAACCTGCTCGACGCCTGCTGCGGGCACTACCATGCCGGCACCCCGGCGCCAGATGCGCAGACGCTGATGCGCTCGCGCTACAGTGCCTACGTGCTGGGCCTGATCGACTACCTGGTGGCCACCACCCTGCCGGCCCAGCAGGCCGGGCTCGACCGCGACGCCATGGCCGCCTGGAGTGCCCAGAGCACCTGGCTGGGCCTGGACGTGGCAGGCGCCGAGGTGCTCGGCGGCCAGCCCGAGCATGCCTTCGTCACCTTCACCGCGCGCTGGCACGACCAGGAGGGCGACCACCAGCACCGCGAGCGTTCAGCCTTCGTGCAGCACGAGGGGCGCTGGTACTTCATCGACCCGACCGTCGAGCTCAAGGCCGGGCGCAACGACCCCTGCCCCTGCGCCAGCGGGCAGAAGTTCAAGAAATGCTGCGCCAGCTACGTCGGTAACTGAGCATGATTGCCCAAGCCCGCCTGCTGCTGCTCGCCACCCTGCTGGCATTGCTGGCGGGCTGCGCGAGCTGGGGTGACGACGACTGGCGCGAGCCCGAGGTGCACCTGGTCAAGGTCGAGACCGTCAAGGCGCGCCTGCTGGAACAGGAGTTCATCCTGCACCTGCGCATCGACAACCCCAACGACAGCCGCCTGTTCATTCGCAACCTGAGCTACTCGCTGTGGCTCAACGACCTGCTGCTGGCAGAGGATGAAGCGAGCATCTGGCGCAGCGTCGGCGGGCATGCCCGGCGCACCTTCAAGATCAGCGTGCGGACCAACCTCTGGCAGCACCTCAAGCCGCTGGCCAAGCTGCTCAAGAGCGACAACCAGCTGCATTACAAGTTGCGCGGCGAACTGGCCACCGGGCTGATCATCCACCAGGACCTGCACTTGTCGCGCAGTGGTGAGATAATCCCCGGCGATTTCCTACCGGAGTAACCCTGCAATGACCCAGCAACCCCATGTCCATGGCCCCGACTGCAACCACGATCACGATCATCAGCACGATCACGATCACGGCCATGTGCACGGCCCGCACTGCAACCACGGCCACCAGGAGCCGGTGCGCAACGCCCTGAAGGACGTTGGCCGCAACGATCCCTGCCCGTGCGGCAGCCAGAAGAAATTCAAGAAGTGCCACGGCGCCTGACCAGGTTCCAGGCCGCCAGCGGCAGGCTCGCTGCCTGAAGCTGGCGACCGCTGGTAAATAAAGCTTCAACGCACCTTGCACGGCGACTGCGCGCTCACTACCTTAGCGCCTTTCCAACCCCGCCACGCCTTGCAGGAGCCCTTGTCATGGCCGCCCCCGTCCTTCCTCCCTTCCGTCCGCGGTTCGCCAGCGCTGCCACGCTGCTTGGCATGCTCGGGCTAGCCGGCTGCCAGATGGGTGGCTACCAGGACAGCGTGCCCCCGACCAGCGGCGTGCAGCCGCTCAAGGGCCTGGCGCAGAACGTGTCGGTACGGCGCAATGCCATGGGCGCACCGCTGATCGAAAGCAGCAGCTTCCACGACGCCCTGTTCAGCCTTGGCTATGTGCATGCCGGTGACCGCATCGAGCAGATGCTCGCCATGCGCCTGCTGGCCCAGGGCCGCCTGGCGGAAATGGCCGGCAGCGAGGCGCTGGACATCGACCGCCTGATGCGTGCCGCCAACCTCAAGCAGAACGCCACCCAACTTTATGCCGATGCCTCGCCGCGCCTGAAGCGCTTCTTCGAGGTATACGCGCGCGGCGTCAACGCCTACCTGTTCCGCTACCGCGACAAGCTGCCGGCCAGCCTCGCCAGCAGCGGCTACCGCGCGGAATATTGGAAGCCCGAAGACTCGGCGCTGATCTTCAGCCTGTACGCCTTCAGCCAGTCGGTGAACCTGCAGGAAGAACTCAGCGCCCTGACCCTGGCGCAGAAGGTCGGCAGCGACAAGCTCGCCTGGCTGCTGCCCGGCGCCCCGGACGACCCGCTGGCAGACGCCGAGGTGGAAAAACTCAAAGGCCTGAACCTCAACAGCCAACTGCCTGGCCTTGCCAGCGTGGCCGCGGCCAGCCAGAAGCTCGCCGACCTGGGCCTGCTCGGCAGCCCGGGCTCGGCCAACCTGGCCTTGGGGCCGCAGCGCAGCCGCAGCGGCAAGAGCCTGCTGGCCAGCGACACCCGCGCCGCCTGGGCCCTGGCGCCAGTGCAGATCCACACCGCCAAGTACCAGGTCGCCGGCCTGTCGCTGCCAGGGCTGCCCATCGTCCTGGCCGGCTACAACGGCAAGCTGGCCTGGAGCAGCAGCGCGGTGATGGCCGACAACCAGGACCTGTTCCTCGAGCAACTGCGCCACCAGGGCAGCCAGGTCAGCTACCTGGCCGACGGCAAGTGGCAACCGGCCCGGGCCCGCAGCGAAACCTTCTTCGTGCGCGGCCAGCGCCCGCTGCGTGAAGTGATGTACGACACCCGCCACGGCACCCTGCTCGCCCAGCCTGGCAACGCCAGCCTGGGCCTGGCGCTGAACCTGCCGCAGATCAAGGGCGACCGCAGCCTCGATGCGCTGTTCGACCTGACCCGCGCGCAAACGGTGGAACGTGCCTTCGACAGCACCCGTGAAGTCGCCGCGGCGGCCCTGAACTTCGTGTTCGCCGAGCCCGAGCACATCGGCTGGCAAGTCAGCGGCCGCTACCCCAACCGCCGGGAAGGCCAGGGCCTGCTGCCATCGCCGGGCTGGGACGGGCGCTACGACTGGGATGGCTACGCCGACCCGATGCTCCACCCCTACGACCAGGACCCGCCTGAAGGCTGGATCGGCCACGCCAACCAGCGCAGCCTGCCACGCGGCTATGGCATGCAGTTGTCCAACACCTGGTACTACCCCGAACGCGCCGAGCGCCTGGCCCAGCTGGCCGGCAACGGCCGCCACGACAGCCGCAGCCTGATGGCCCTCCAGAACGACCAGGTGACCTTGCTGGCCGGCAAGCTCAAGCAGATGTTCGACGCCCCCGGCATGGCCCAGCCGCTCAAGCAGGCCATCGACGCCCTGCCACCCGCCCAGGGCGACAAGGCCCGCGAGGCCCTGGCCCGGCTCAAGGCCTTCGATGGCCGCCTGAGCCCGGTGTCGGCGGATGCGGCCCTGTATGAACTGTTCCTGCAGGAAGTCGCGCGGCAGACCTTCCTCGACGACCTCGGCCCCGAGTCCGGCCCGGCCTGGCAGGCGTTCGTCAGCAATGCCCAGCTGTCCTACTCGGCCCAGGCCGACCACCTGCTCGGCCGCGAGGACAGCCCGTTCTGGGATGACCGCAACACGCCGCAAAAGGAAGACAAGCCAGCCATTCTCGCCCGCAGCCTGGCCGCGGCCGTGGACGCCGGCACCGCGCAGCTGGGCGCCGACCGCCGCGCCTGGCAGTGGGGCAAGCTGCACCAGTATCGCTGGCCTGCACCGGCCTACCACGGCCTGGGCGAGGCCCAGCGCCGTTCGCCGCTGGCCGCTGGCGGCGACTTCAGCACCCTGGCGCTGACGCCGTATGCCTGGGGGAGTGATTTCAACACGCACTTGCCGGCGTCGGCGCGGATGATCGTCGACTTCGGCCAGGCCGAACCACTGCAGGTGCTGACCAGCAACGGGCAGTCCGGCAACCCGGCCAGCGGGCATTACAGTGATGGGCTGGATGCGTGGTTCAAGGGGCGCTTCATGAGCTTGCCGCTGCAGCCGCAGAACTTTGCACGGGCTTATGGGAGCCAGCGGTTGAGTTTGGTGCCGGGTAGGTAACAGGCGCTCGGTTTTCGATCTGTAGGGGTTTCGAGATCGCGCGCCGCCCGCGCG
>NZ_DJTF01000099.1:0-13122 GCF_002438125.1 Pseudomonas sp. UBA6315 | reverse complement strand
AGGTTTGGCGCAGTGCCAGTGCCTGTTGGTCGTTTTTTAAACAGATTTGGAATACGCCCGCCCTCCGTTCCTTCCTCAGCGTATGGCCAGTCGCCGCACTTGCTGCACAGCTTCGTCGATCAGATGCTCCCTGGTGTAGAAATGCGGCGAAAAGCGCACACCAGGCCCGCGTAATGCGCAGATCGTGCGCTCGCTAGACAACGCCCGGTAAACATCCCCGCTGTCTTGCCCTTGAATGCTGAAACTGACGATGCCTGCACGCCTCTGCGCGGCGGCGGGGCTGTGCAGGCGCACGCCGGGAATGCTGGCCAGGCCCTGATGCAACTGCTCCACCCGCTGTTGCAGTTGCCGCGCCACTTCGTCCATGCCGACCTCTTCGAGCAGCGACAGGCTCGCCTCCAGCGCACAGGCGCCGAGCATGTTCGGGCTGCCGCATTCGAAGCGCCGTGCGCTGCGCGCGGGCTGCCACTGGCGGCGCTCGAAGTCGCCCAGCTGTTCCACCATGTGCCAGCCGTAGGCGTGCAGCTTGAGGTGTGGGCGTATCGCGGCGCGGCAATAGAACACGCCCAGCCCCTCGGGGCCGAGCATCCACTTGTGGCCGTCGGCCATGGCGAAATCGCACTGATACTGCTGGACATCGAAGGGCAGGGCGCCGATCTGCTGGATGGCGTCGACGCAGAACAGCACATTGCGCGCCTGGCAGCCTAGGCCCAGGCGCGCCAGGTCCAGGCGCAGGCCGCTGCCAAATTGCACCGCGCTGACTGCCAGCAAGCGCGTCTGCGCGGTGCAGGCAGCCAGCAGCGAGGCCTCCGGGTCGGGCCCGGCAAGGCTCACCTGCAGCACTTCGACCCCACGATCGGCCAGGGCCTCCCAGACCACCCGGTTGGAGGGGAACTCCTCGTCGCTGATCACCACCTGGTCGCCTGGCTGCCAATCGAGCCCGAACGCGACCAGCGAGAGGGCTTCGGAGGTGTTCTTGACCAGCGCGATGTCAGCGCGCGAAGGGGCGTTGAGCAAGCGTGCCAGGCGCTCGCGCAGGCGCCGTTCGGTGGCCAGCCAAACCGGGTACTCGCTGGCGCCCAGGCTGACGTTGTCACGGGCGAAGCGCGCCACCGCCTCACTGGCCCGTCGCGGCCAGGGGGCGATGGCGGCGTGGTTCAGGTAGCGCAGCCCCGGGGCTTGCTCGAACTCATCGTGAAACATAGACATGGTTGGAAGATCCGTGCAATTTGCCGCAAGTTAGGCATAATAAACCGCTTCGATTGTCATCCAGTCCTTCCTATGCAGAAAGAACCTCGTAAGGTCCGTGAGTTTCGCCGTCGCGAACAGGAAATCCTCGACACTGCACTCAAGCTGTTTCTCGAACAGGGTGAAGACAGCGTCACCGTCGAGATGATCGCTGATGCCGTGGGCATCGGCAAAGGCACGATCTACAAGCACTTCAAGTCCAAGGCGGAGATCTACCTGCGCCTGATGCTCGACTACGAGCGCGACCTGAACGCGCTGTTGCATTCGGCCGATGTCGACCGTGACAAGGAGGCGCTGTCGCGCGCCTACTTCGAGTTCCGCATGCGTGACCCGCAGCGCTACCGGCTGTTCGACCGGCTTGAAGAAAAGGTGGTCAAGGGCAACCAGGTGCCGGAGATGGTCGAGGAGCTGCACAGCATCCGCGCCTCCAACTTCGATCGCCTGACCCAGCTGATCAAGGGCCGCATCAGCGAAGGCAAGCTCGAAGACGTACCGCCGTACTTCCACTATTGCGCCGCCTGGGCACTGGTGCACGGCGCCGTGGCGCTGTATCACTCGCCGTTCTGGAGCAATGTGCTGGAAGATCAGGAAGGCTTCTTCCAGTTCCTCATGGACATCGGCGTGCGCATGGGTAACAAGCGCAAGCGCGACCCGGAAGCTGCCAACTGAAGGCATCCGCCACTTCGCGTTGAACGCGGCATGGAGCAGGGGCTTGCAAAAACCTGAATTTTGAGTCAGGTTTTGCCGGCCCCGATTCATCCATGCCGGAGTCACCCATGATCGTCGATCGTCAAGGCAGGCGTTTTCGCAACCTGCGCGTCAGCCTGACGGCTGCCTGCAACTATGCCTGCAGCTATTGCGTGCCTGACGGCAAGCGCCTGGTGGCGCCCCAGGACGAGCTGCCAGCCGAAGCCCTGGCGCGCGGCGTGGCCTACCTGATCGAAACCGCCGGCATCGAGCGCTTGCGCATCACCGGCGGCGAGCCTCTGGTCAGCCCGAGGCTAGACGCGTTTCTGGCTGCTGTTGCCAGGCTCGACCTCGAAGACATTTCCCTGACCACCAACGGCCAGCTGCTTTCGCGCAAGTTGCCGCAACTGCACGCCGCCGGCATCCGCCGCTTGAACGTCTCCCTCGACACCCTCGACCCACAGGCATTTCGCCGCATCGCCCGCGGTGGCGACCTGGCCAGCGTGCTGGCCGGCATGGACCAGGCGCAGGACATGGGCATGCGGATCAAGGTCAACATGGTGCCGATGCGCGGGCAGAACCTGGACCAGGTGCTGCCGATGCTCGATTACTGCCTCGAGCGCGGTTATGAATTGCGCTTCATCGAGCTGATGCGCATGGGGCACCTGGCCCGCGACCACAATGCGTTCCTCCAGCAGTTCGTGGGCCTCGACCATCTGCTGGCGGTGATCGGCCAGGCGCACGACTACCAGCAGGCCCAGGCGCCGGTGGACGCGACTGCGCTGCGCTACCAGATCCCCGGCAAGGGCCACTTCGGCGTGATTGCCAACGAAAGCGTGCCGTTCTGCCGCAGCTGTTCGCGCTTGCGCCTGTCGTCCACCGGCTGGCTGCACGGCTGCCTGTCGTCGAGCAATCGCCACTTTGTCGGTGACCTGCTGGAAAAGCCGCGCCACGAAGCCTTGCCGGCGCTGCAGCGCCTGCTGGTCAAGGCCCTGGCCGACAAGCAGGCGCTGGCGTTTTCCGGTGATGTGATGGTGATGAAGGTGATTGGCGGTTGATCTGGCGCAAAAGCTGCATCCGCCGGCTATTCGCCGGTTTTTCGTCGCCGGCCATTGGAGGAAAGATGCGTAGCCTGGTCTTGCCGCTGGCGCTGTTGGCGCTGGGTGGCTGCATGAATGTCAGCGATATGGGCGAGGGCGTCCGTTACCACATGAGCGATGCCGGCCTGCTGGACCACAGCGATACGCGCCGCAGCCTGTCGATCCGCCTGCAGCCCGATTCGTTCATCTTCATCGGCCAGGGCGCGTTCATGCCGCCGGGCAAAGGGCCGCTGCCGCAGCAGAACGCGGTGGCAGAGGAAGCGTTCAAGAGCTTTGTCGAGTACTTCCCGCTGGTGCGTCGCGCCCAGGGGCCGTTGGGCCTGGAGGAGGCGATTGCCCAGGCGCGCTCGGTGGGCGCCGACTATGTGCTGTACACCCGCTTCGCGCGTACCGACGACCGCATCGGCAATGGCGATGAGTGGTACGACGAGCAGGCGGTCGATCGCCTGGGCTGGGATACCGGCGTGGTGCAGATGATGCTCATCGAAACCAACACCCGCTACCTGATCGACACCGCACGCATCAAGAGCCGTGGCGGTTTGTTGACGTTCCACGACAACTCGCCCCGGGATTTGCTTGCCGCCCCGATGCGCGAGTACGCTCGTAGCCTCCTGGGCATGAGTGAGTGAGGCAAACGCGATGAGCGATACCGGCAAGGCCAATGACCTGTTGGCGCAAATTCCCAAGCACAAGGGCTTGCCGCCGGTGCATCTGTGGAACCCGGATTTCTGCGGCGACATCGACATGCGCATCGCCCGTGATGGCACCTGGTACTACCTGGGCACGCCGATCGGGCGCAAGCCGATGGTACGCTTGTTTTCCACCATCATGCGCCGCGATGGCGACGACTACTTCCTGATCACGCCGGTGGAGAAAGTCGGCATTCGGGTCGACGATGCGCCATTCGTTGCCGTGGCCCTGGATGTGCAGGGCAGTGGCGAGCAGCAGGTGCTGCGCTTTACCAGCAACGTCGAGGACGAAGCCGAAGCCGGGCCGGATCACCCGCTGCGGGTGGAAATCGACCCGGTTACCCAGGAGCCGGCGCCCTATGTGCTGATGCGTAGCAACCTTGAGGCGTTGATCCACCGCAATGTGTTCTATCAGTTGGTCGAGCTGGCGGTGCCGCGGGTGATCGAGGGCGAGGAGTGGCTTGGGGTCTGGAGCCATGGCCAGTTCTACCCGATCGGGCGTGCCAGCTGAGCGGCCTCCTGCTTTTTCCCTGAATTGGCCGTTTGCCGCCAACCCCCAGGGGCCTAACCTGCAGGCAATCGCCAATCAGGAGACGCCCCATGAAAACTGCCCACCTTTCCTTTGCCTTGCTCCTCGGTGCCGGCCTGCTCGCCGGCCAGCCTGCCGCCTGGGCGCATGGCGAGGCAACCGATCAGGTCAAGGTCCTGCAGGAAAAGCAGCCTTCGAACGCACCCGGCAAGAACGCCGTGATGCTGACCGTCAGCTATGCACCTGGCCAGGCCTCGCCCGCCCATCAGCACCCCGGTGCGGTGATGGCTTATGTGCTGGAAGGCGCAGTGGTGTCGAAGCTCAACGATGAGCCGGAGAAAACCTACAAGGCCGGCGAGTTCTGGTACGAAGCGCCTGGCACCGTGCACAGCGTGTCGCGCAACGCCAGTGACAAGAAACCGGCCAAGTTGCTGGTCTGGAGCCTGGTCGACGAGGGCAAGCCTGTGACCGAACCGCTGGCAAAATAAACGGCCACAACGAAAAAGCCCCCGGTGCTTGCGCACCCGGGGGCTTTTCAGTGTTTGGCTCCGCGACCTGGACTCGAACCAGGGACCCAATGATTAACAGTCATTTGCTCTACCGACTGAGCTATCGCGGAATCTGCGCGTATCTTAATGATTGCCGAGGGGAAGTCAAGCTTCCACTCGGCAATTCAGATACGAATCAAGCAGTTACAGCACTTCGACGATGGCCTTGGTGACCACGTGGATGTTGCTCTGGTTCAGTGCGGCAACGGCGATGCGGCCGGTGTCCAGCGCATAGATGCCGAACTCGTTCTTCAGGCGAGCCACTTGCTCCACGGTCAGGCCCGAGTAGGAGAACATGCCAGCCTGGCGGCCGACGAAGCTGAAGTCGCGCTTGGCACCGTACTCGGCCAGCAGCTGGACCATTTGCTGGCGCATGCCGTGGATGCGCTGGCGCATCTCCGACAGCTCGGCTTCCCACATGTTGCGCAGTTCGTCGCTGTTGAGCACGGTGGCGACGATGGTGGCGCCATGGGTCGGCGGGTTGGAGTAGGTGGTGCGGATCACGCGCTTGACCTGGGACAGCACGCGGGTGCTTTCGTCCTTGGAGGCGGTGACGATCGACAGGGCGCCAACGCGCTCGCCATACAGCGAGAACGATTTGGAGAACGAGCTGGAAACGAAGAATTCCAGGCCCGATTCGGCGAACAGGCGCACGGCGAAGGCGTCTTCGGCGATGCCGGCGCCAAAGCCCTGGTAGGCCATGTCGAGGAACGGCACGTGGCCTTTGGCCTTGACCACTTCCAGGACGTTTTTCCAGTCGTCCAGGCCCAGGTCGACGCCGGTCGGGTTGTGGCAGCAGGCGTGCAGCACGACGATCGAGCCGGACGGCAGGTTGTTCAGGTCTTCGAGCATGCCGGCACGGTTGACGTCATTGCTCGGCGCGTCGTAGTAGCGGTAGTTCTGCACCGGGAAGCCGGCGGTCTCGAACAGCGCGCGGTGGTTTTCCCAGCTTGGGTCGCTGATGGCCACCACGGCATTGGGCGACAGGCGCTTGAGGAAGTCGGCGCCAATTTTCAGAGCACCGGTACCGCCAACGGCCTGCACGGTGACCACGCGGCCAGCGGCCAGCAGTGGCGATTCGGCGCCGAAGATGAGTTTCTGTACAGCCTGGTCGTAGCTGGCGATACCGTCGATCGGCAGGTAGCCGCGCGAGGCGTGCTGGGCGGCACGCTGGGTTTCGGCTTCGATCACGGCGCGCAGCAGCGGAATGCGGCCTTCCTCATTGCAGTAGACGCCCACGCCCAGGTTCACCTTGTCGGTGCGCGGGTCGGCGTTGAATGCTTCGTTGAGGCCCAGAATAGGGTCGCGGGGTGCCAGCTCTACAGCGGAAAACAGGCTCATTGTTACCTTGGCTCTGATTGGAGAGTGATAGGACGTACACGCTCCAGCCGAATGCACTGAAGCGGTGCACAAACGGGGAGTCAGTATAGTGATACCGATCGGTCACGGCGACACTGTGTCGCGGCTTTTCAGCGGATTTGCGCAAATATTTTTCGACCATTGGTCGAATTGCCAGGTCCATCGCAGTAGGCGCTCGCAGGCGGGCCTTGAATCCGGCCCCGGGCGGGCGCATTTGGGTATAGACTACTGGCTAAATTTACAGTTGCTGCAGCGTCGCGAGGTCCGTCATGTCCGAGTTCCAGCTCGTCACCCGTTTCCAGCCGGCAGGTGATCAGCCCGAGGCCATCCGCCAGATGGTCGAAGGCATCGATGCCGGCCTGTCGCACCAGACCCTGCTCGGGGTGACCGGCTCGGGCAAGACCTTCAGCATCGCCAACGTCATCCAGCAGGTGCAGCGCCCAACCCTGGTGCTGGCGCCGAACAAGACCCTGGCGGCGCAGCTGTATGGCGAGTTCAAGGCGTTTTTCCCGAACAACGCGGTGGAGTACTTCGTTTCCTATTACGACTACTACCAGCCCGAAGCCTACGTGCCGTCGTCGGACACCTTCATCGAGAAGGACGCCTCGATCAACGACCACATCGAGCAGATGCGCCTGTCGGCGACCAAGGCGCTGCTGGAGCGGCGCGATGCGATCATCGTCACCACGGTGTCGTGCATCTACGGCCTGGGCAGCCCCGAGACCTACCTGAAGATGGTCCTGCACGTCGACCGCGGCGACAAGCTCGACCAGCGCGCGCTGCTGCGCCGCCTGGCCGACCTGCAGTACACCCGCAACGAAATGGACTTTGCCCGCGCCACCTTCCGTGTGCGCGGCGATGTGGTCGACATCTTCCCGGCCGAATCGGACCTCGAAGCCATCCGCATCGAGCTGTTCGATGACGAGGTGGAGAACATCGCCGCCTTCGACCCGCTGACCGGCGAGGTGTTTCGCAAGCTGCCGCGCTTCACCTTCTACCCCAAGAGCCACTACGTCACCCCGCGCGAAACCCTGCTGGAGGCGGTGGAGGGCATCAAGGAAGAGCTCAAGGACCGCCTGGAGTACCTGCACAAGGCCAACAAGCTGGTGGAAGCCCAGCGCCTGGAGCAGCGTACCCGCTTCGACCTGGAGATGATCCTCGAGCTGGGCTACTGCAACGGCATCGAGAACTACTCGCGCTACCTGTCCGGCCGCCCGGCCGGCGCGCCGCCACCGACGTTGTACGATTACCTGCCGGCGGATGCATTGCTGGTGATCGACGAATCCCACGTCAGCGTGCCGCAGGTGGGCGCCATGTACAAAGGCGACCGCTCGCGCAAGGAAACCCTGGTGGAGTACGGCTTCCGCCTGCCCTCGGCGCTGGACAACCGGCCCATGCGCTTCGACGAATGGGAGGCGGTGAGCCCGCAGACCATCTTCGTCTCGGCAACCCCGGGGCCGTATGAGGCCGAGCACGCCGGGCGAGTGGTCGAGCAGGTGGTGCGCCCCACCGGCCTGGTCGACCCGCAGGTCGAGGTGCGCCCGGCGCTGACCCAGGTCGACGACCTGCTGTCGGAGATTCGCAAGCGCGTCGACCTCGGCGAGCGGGTGCTGGCCACCACGCTGACCAAGCGCATGGCCGAAGACCTCAGCGACTACCTCGCCGACCACGATGTGCGGGTGCGCTACCTGCACTCGGACATCGACACGGTGGAGCGGGTCGAGATCATCCGCGACCTGCGCCTGGGTACCTTCGACGTGCTGGTGGGCATCAACCTGCTGCGCGAGGGCCTGGACATGCCCGAGGTGTCGCTGGTGGCGATCCTCGATGCCGACAAGGAAGGCTTCCTGCGCTCCGAGCGCTCGCTGATCCAGACCATCGGCCGCGCCGCGCGCAACCTCAATGGCCGGGCGATTCTCTACGCCGACAACATCACCGGGTCGATGCAGCGGGCCATCGACGAGACCGAGCGGCGGCGCGAGAGGCAGGTGGCCTTCAACGAGGCCAACGGCATCGTGCCCAAGGGCGTGGTCAAGGACATCACCGACATCATGGAGGGCGCCACCGTGCCGGGGGCGCGCAGCAAGAAGCGCAAGGGCATGGCCAAGGCGGCCGAGGAGGCTGCCCGCTACGAGGCCGAATTGCGTACGCCGGGTGAGATCACCAAGCGCATCAAGCAGCTCGAAGAGAAGATGATGCAGTTTGCCCGTGACCTGGAGTTCGAAGCGGCGGCGCAGTTGCGCGATGAGATCACCCAGCTGCGGGAGCGGTTGATTAGCAGCTGACCTTACGGGCCCTATCGCCGGCAAGCCGGCTCCCACAAAGTCCGCACAGTTTCAAATTGCTGTGCTGTACCTGTGGGAGCCGGCTTGCCGGCGATAGGGCCAGTACGGTTCTAGTGAGCCTCGCCAGCCTTCAACCCCTCTGGCAACTTGCGCGTCAACAACACCGCCACCATGCTCACCGCCAACCCGATCCCGACAAAATGGAAGGCATCGTTGTAGGCCATGATCAGCGCCTGCTGGTGGGTAATCTCGCTCAACTTGCCCAGCGCCGCCCCCTCGTTGCCCAGCCGCTCGGTCAATTGCGCCAGCCGCTCGGCCACCTGCGGGTTGCTCGGCACCACCGCTTCACGCAGGTAGTCGAAATACACCTTGGTCCGCGCATCCAGCAACGTCGCCAGCAGGGCAATGCCGATGGCGCCCCCCAGGTTGCGCAGGATGTTGAACAGGCTCGAAGCCGACCCTGCATCCTGCTGCTGGATATACGCCGTGGCGATCAACGAGATGGTCACCATGATCATCGGCTGGCCCAGGGCGCGGATGATCTGGATGTGGTTGAACTGCGGCCCGGCAAAATCCGGGTTGAGCACGCCGGAGCCGAAGCTGGCGGCGCCGAACAGGCAGAAGCCTGCTGCGCACAGCCATTTGGGCGAGATCACCTTCATCAGTTGCGGCACCAGCGGAATCAGAAACAGCTGCGGCACGCCCATCCACATGATCACCTCGCCGATCTGCAGGGCGTTGTAGCCCTGGATCTGCGCCAGGTACAGCGGCAGCAGGTAGATCGACCCGTACAACCCCACGCCCATGCCCAAACTGGCGATGCTCGACAGGCCGAAGTTGCGGTTGCCGAGGATGCGCAAATTGATCAGCGGGTGCGGCTTGGAAAACTGCAGGATCACAAAGGTGATCAGGCTGATCAGGGCGACGGTGCCCAGGGCGACGATCAGGTTCGACTCCAGCCAGTCCTTGCGGTGGCCTTCCTCGAGAAACACCTGCAGGCAACCCAGGCCCAGGCCCAGGGTGAGGATGCCGGCGTAGTCGGTGCTTTTGAGTAGCTCCCAATGCGCTTCCTTCTTCTCCAGCCCGTACATCAGGCCGGCGATCATCACCAGCCCAGGCGGGATGTTGATGTAGAAGATGTACTCCCAGCCCCAGTTCTCGGTCAGCCAACCACCCAGGGTCGGGCCGATGGAGGGGGCGAAGGTGGCGGTCATGGCGAACATGGCCATGCCCTTGGCACGGTGGTGCTCGGGCAGCTTGATCAGGGTCAGGGTGAAGGCCAGCGGAATCAGCGCGCCGCCGGTAAAACCCTGCAGCGCGCGGAACACGATCATGCTTTCCAGGTTCCAGGCCATCGAGCAGAGCAGGGAGGCGAACAGGAACCCGGCCGACACCCACACCGCCAGGCGCCGTGCGGACAGCAGCTGCACCAGCCAGGCGGTCAGCGGAATCATGATGATTTCCGCCACCAGGTAGGAGGTGGAGATCCACGAGCCTTCCTCCAGGGTCGCCGACAGTGCGCCCTGGATGTCCTTGAGCGAGGAGTTGGTGATCTGGATGTCCAGCACCGCCATGAAGGCGCCGAGCATCACGCTCATCACCGCGATCCAGTCGCGCCGGCTGGGTTCGGCGGTCGGCCGCGCCAGCGTGTCACCGGCCATCGTGGCCTTCGTCCGCGGAGCGCAGGTCGACGGTGGCGGTTACCGACATGCCGGGGCGGATGCGCCCGTGCAGCGGGTTGTCGGCGGCGAAGGTCAGCTTCACCGGGATGCGCTGCACCACCTTGGTGAAGTTGCCGGTGGCATTGTCCGGCGGCAGCAGGCTGAACTGCGCGCCGGAGGCGGCGAACAGGCTGTCGACGCGGCCCTCGATCGGGGTATCGGGGTAGCTGTCGAACAACAGTTCGGCGCGCTGGCCAGGCTGCATGTGGCCGATCTGGGTTTCCTTGAAGTTGGCCTGCACCCAGATGGCTTCGTCGGGCACGATCGACAGCAGGTAGGCGCCGGCCTGCACCACCTGGCCATTGCGCGCATTGCGCTGGCCGATGGTGCCGCTCAGGGGCGCGCGGATCTCGCAGCGGGTCAGGTTCAGCTCGGCCTGGGCCAGGTCGGCACGGGCATTGGCGATCTGCGCGTCGAGGCGCTTGAGGTCGGCGTTCAGTGCGCTGACCTGCTGGCGTTGGCCTTGCAGGTCGGCGCGGGCCTTATCGACCTGGGAGCCGGCCACGTGGGCATCTGCCGACAGGGTGGTGACCTGCGCCTCCGAGACGAACCCAGGCTTGCGCAGTTTTTCGGCGCGGCTCAGGTCCAGGCGCGAGCGGTCGAAGGTCGCCTGGTTGGCCGATACCTGGGCCTGGCCGGCGGCGATCAGGCTGCCTTGTTGGGTCAGGCGGCTTTGTGCCTGGGCATATTCCGCCTCGCGTGTGGCCAGGGCAGCGCGGGCACGGTCCACGGCCAGTTGGAAGTCGGCGACTTCCAGGCGCACCAGCAGGTCGCCCTTGTTCACGTGCTGGTTGTCGTCTACCCGCACCTCGTCGATGCGAGCGCCGAGCTGGCTGGACACGCGCGTGATCTCGCCCTGCACGTAGGCATTGTCGGTGCTTTCGAAGAAGCGGCCCTTGAAGTACCAGTGGGCGAGGAAGGCGAGGGCGATGATGGCCACCAGGCTGAAGAAGATCAGCAGGCGGCGTTTGAGTTGAGCAGGCATGGGGACTATCGTTCCAGAAATGTAAACAAATTTAACAGCGACAGACGGTCTGTCCACAAGTGTCGTTAGCGCCATTGCTGGAGCCCGATGCCTGCTCCCTGCTAACATCCCGCCTTTGTTTCATCTTTCGTTCGAGACTCTCCATGACCACCGTTCGCACGCGTATCGCGCCATCGCCCACTGGCGACCCCCATGTCGGCACCGCCTACATCGCCCTGTTCAACTACTGCTTCGCCAAGCAGCACGGCGGTGAGTTCATCCTGCGGATCGAAGACACCGACCAGCTGCGCTCCACCCGCGAGTCGGAGCAGCAGATCTTCGACGCCCTGCGCTGGCTGGGCATCGAATGGAACGAAGGCCCGGATGTCGGTGGCCCGCACGGCCCTTACCGGCAGAGCGAGCGCGGCGAGATCTACGCCAAGTACGCCAAGCAGCTGGTCGATGCCGGCCACGCCTTCTATTGCTTCTGCACCGCCGATGAGCTGGAGCAGATGCGCGCCGAGCAGATGGCCCGTGGCGAGACGCCGCGCTACGACGGCCGCGCCCTGCTGCTCAGCGACGAGGAAGTACAACGCCGCCTGGCCGCGGGCGAGCCCCACGTGATCCGCATGAAGGTGCCGAGCGAAGGCATCTGCGTGGTCCCGGACATGCTGCGCGGCGACGTCGAAATCCCGTGGGACCGCATGGACATGCAGGTGCTGATGAAGAACGACGGCCTGCCGACGTACTTCCTGGCCAACGTGGTCGACGACCACCTGATGGGCATCACCCACGTGCTGCGCGGCGAAGAATGGCTGCCGTCGGCGCCCAAGCTGATCAAGCTGTACGAGTACTTCGGCTGGGAGCAGCCCAAGCTGTGCTACATGCCGCTGCTGCGCAACCCGGACAAGAGCAAGCTGTCCAAGCGCAAGAACCCGACTTCGGTGACCTTCTACGAGCGCATGGGCTTCATGCCCGAGGCCATGCTCAACTACCTCGGCCGCATGGGCTGGTCGATGCCGGACGAGCGCGAGAAGTTCTCCCTGGCCGAAATGGTCGAGCACTTCGACCTGTCGCGCATTTCCCTGGGCGGCCCGATCTTCGACATCGAGAAGCTGTCGTGGCTGAACGGCCAGTGGCTGCGTGAGCTGCCGGTGCAGGAGTTTGCCGCACGGGTGCAGAAGTGGGCCTTCAACAGCGACTACATGATGAAGATCGCCCCGCACGTGCAAGGCCGGGTCGAAACCTTCAGCCAGATCGCCCCGCTGGGTGGTTTCTTCTTCGAAGGTGCGTTGAAACTCGACGCTAAGCTGTTCGAGAGCAAGAAGCTGTCGGCCGACCAGGTGCGCCAGGTGATGCAGCTGATCCTGTGGAAGCTGGAAAGCCTGCGTCAGTGGGAAAAAGACCGCATCACCGCCTGCATCCAGGCT
Organism: Pseudomonas sp. UBA6315; assembly: GCF_002438125.1. Lineage (NCBI taxonomy): Bacteria > Pseudomonadati > Pseudomonadota > Gammaproteobacteria > Pseudomonadales > Pseudomonadaceae > Pseudomonas > Pseudomonas sp. UBA6315. The sequence goes on along the minus strand of NZ_DJTF01000099.1, from coordinate 562 downwards.
GTGGTCGAGTCGCTGGAGCTCAAGCTGCGTGATGCCATGCCGCTGATGTTCGCCGCCATCACTGGCCAGGCCAGCTCGGTGTCGGTGCTCGATGCCATGGAAATCCTCGGCCCGGACCTGACCCGCTACCGCCTGCGCCAGGCCCTGGACCTGCTCGGTGGCGTGTCGAAGAAAGAAAACAAGGAATGGGAAAAGCTGCTGGCGAACATCGCCTGATCCAGCGCCGCTGATCGTGTGTGGGACCGGCTTTGCGTCGCGAAAGGGGTGCTAAGCGGCCCCACTATCGATAAGTTCGCACCACCGCCGGGGGGCGCCTTGCGCCCCTTTCGCGACGCAAGGCCGCTCCTACAAGGGGCATGCGCACCGCGAATAGCAGGGGCAGGGCGGTAAGTGATTGTTATCTGTGAAAAAACTTTTGAAATTTTTCGAAAATTTGTTTGACAGCTGTGCAATCCGATCTTAATATGCGCCCCGTCCACAGCGATGAACGAAAACGAAACGCCAGGCACCCAGCCGGTGGTTCGGTTCAAAGCGACATTGTGGGGCTATAGCTCAGCTGGGA
>NZ_DJTF01000074.1:0-10247 GCF_002438125.1 Pseudomonas sp. UBA6315 | reverse complement strand
CCAGCGACGACTACACCGCCTACTACCAGGTGCTGGCGCGCGACCGCCTGCCGGTGGCCTTCGAGCTCGAAGCCGACCGCCTGGCCAGCCTGCGCCTGCCCGCCGACGAGTTCGCCCGGGAAATCGAGGTCATCAAGGAAGAACGCCGCCTGCGCACCGATGACCAGCCAAGCTCCAAGGCCTTCGAGCTGTTCCGCGCCATGGCCTTCCCGGCCAGCGGCTATCACACGCCGACCATCGGCTGGATGGCCGACCTGGAACGCATGAAGGTCGAGGAACTGCGCCACTGGTACCAATCCTGGTACGCACCGAACAACGCCACCCTGGTGGTGGTGGGCGATGTCACCGCCGACGAGGTCAAAGGCCTGGCGCAGAAGTACTTCGGCGCCATCCCCAAGCGCAGCGTGCCCCCGGCCAAGCTGCCGCTGGAGCTGGCCGAGCCCGGCGAGCGCCAGCTGACCCTGCATGTGCGCACCCAGCTGCCGAGCCTGATCTACGGCTTCAACGCCCCGGGCCTGGCCACGGCCAAGGACCCACGCACCGTGCACGCCCTGCGCCTGATCTCGGCGCTGCTCGATGGCGGCTACAGCGCCCGCCTGCCGGCACGCCTGGAACGTGGCCAGGAGCTGGTGGCCGGCGCCTCGTCCAGCTACAACGCCTTTACCCGCGGCGACAGCCTGTTCCTGATCTCGGCCACGCCCAACGTGCAGAAGCACAAAACCCTGGCCGACGTCGAAAAAGGCATCTGGCAGCTGCTCGACGAACTCAAGACCACCCCGCCCAGCGCCGAAGAACTGGAGCGTGTGCGGGCCCAGGTGATCGCAGGGCTGGTCTATGACCGCGACTCGATCAACAGCCAGGCGACCACCATCGGCCAGCTGGAGACCGTCGGCCTGTCGTGGAAGCTGATCGACAGCGAGCTGGACGAGCTCAAGCAGGTCACCCCGCAAGACATCCAGAACGCCGCCCGCACCTACTTCACCCGCGAACGCCTGAGCGTTGCCCACGTACTGCCCGAGGAGTCCGCTCATGAGTGATCGCAGCGCACCACGCTACACCCTGATCGGCGCGGGCATCATCGCACTGGTGGTGGCCGTGGCCGCCGTCCTCGCCCGCCCGGCCCACTCCGAGGCGCAAACGGCAGCGCGCCCAGCCAATACCCTGCAGTCGCTGGCCGAGCTGGACGGCAAGGCGCCAAGCCGGCGCCAGCTGAACATCCAGAACTGGACCACCGCCGAAGGTGCCCGGGTGCTGTTCGTCGAGGCCCGCGAGCTGCCGATGTTCGACCTGCGCGTGACCTTCGCCGCCGGCAGCAGCCAGGACGGCGGCACGCCAGGCCTGGCCACCCTGACCAACGCCATGCTCAACGAGGGCGTGGCCGGCAAGGACGTGACCGCCATCGCCGAGGGCTTCGAAGGCCTCGGTGCGGACTTTGGCAATGGTGCCTACCGCGACATGGCCGTGGCCTCGCTGCGCAGCCTGAGCGTCAAGGACAAGCGCGACCCGGCGCTCAAGCTGTTCGCTGAAGTGGCCGGCAAGCCGACGTTCCCGGAAGACGCGCTCAAGCGCATCAAGAACCAGCTGCTGGCCGGCTTCGAATACGAAAAGCAGAACCCCGGCAAGATCGGCGGCAAGGCGCTGTTCGCCAAGCTTTATGGCGACCACCCTTACGGCCAGCCCAGCGATGGCACCGCCGAAAGCATCCCGGGCATCACCCTGGAGCAGCTGCGCGCCTTCCACGCCAAGGCCTATGCCGCCGGCAACGCGGTGATCGCCCTGGTCGGCGACCTCAGCCGCGAAGAAGCCGAAGCGGTTGCCGCCCAGGTTTCGGCCGCCCTGCCCAAAGGCCCGGCCTTGCCCAAACCGGCCCAGCCGGTCGAGCCCAAGGCTGGCATCACCCACATCGACTTCCCCAGCAAGCAGACCCACCTGATGCTCGCCGAGCTTGGCATCGACCGCCAGGACCCGGACTGGCCGGCCCTGTCGCTGGGTAACCAGATTCTCGGCGGCGGCGCCTTCGGCACCCGGCTGATGAGCGAAGTGCGGGAAAAGCGCGGCCTGACCTACGGCGTATACTCGGTCTTCAGCCCGATGCAGGTGCGCGGCCCGTTCATGATCAACCTGCAGACCCGCGCCGAACTCAGCCAGGGCACGCTCAAGCTGGTTCAGGATATCCTGGCCGACTACCTGAAAAGCGGCCCGACCCAGCAAGAGCTGGACGATGCCAAGCGTGAACTGGCCGGCAGCTTCCCGCTGTCCAACGCCAGCAATGCAAGCATCGTCGGCCAGCTGGGCGCCATTGGCTTCTACAACCTGCCACTGACCTGGCTGGAAGACTTCATGCAGCAATCCCAGGCGCTGAGCGTCGAGCAGGTCAAGGCGGCAATGAACAAGCACCTGGTAGCCGACAAGCTGGTGATCGTCACCGTTGGCCCTGATGTGCCGCAGAAGCCGCTGCCAGCCCCCACAGACAAACCCGCCGAGCAACCGCTCGGCGTACCGGAGCACTAATGCCTAGATCCACCCCTCCCGCCCGCCCGCAGCCGGGCCACAGCAAGGGCCAGGGTCACCTGCGCATCATCGCCGGCCAGTGGCGCAGCCGCCGCCTGGCGGTGCCCGACGGCGAAGGCCTGCGGCCGACGCCCGACCGCGTGCGTGAAACCCTGTTCAACTGGCTGGCCCCGCACATCGAAGGGGCGCGGGTGCTGGATGCCTTCACCGGCAGCGGTGCCCTGGTGCTCGAGGCGCTGTCGCGCGGCGCCGAGGATGCCGTGGCCCTGGACAGCAACCCGGCCGCGATCAGCAACCTGAAGAACAACCTCGAGCTGCTGCGCTGCCCGCGCGGGCAGATCCTGCAGACCGATGCCCTGCGTTACCTGCAAGGCCCGGCCAAGCTGCAGTTCGACGTGGTGCTCCTCGACCCGCCGTTCCACCAGGACCTGCTGGCCAACACCTGCAACCTGCTGGAGCAGAACCAGTGGCTGCGCGAGCAGGCCTGGATCTACACCGAGAGCGAGGCGGCGCCCTCGACCCTGCAGATGCCCGGCAACTGGCGCCTGCATCGCGAAAAGAAGACCGGCCAGGTGTACTACGCCCTTTGGCAGCGCAGCACAACCGACCAATAGCGCAGGTACGGCGGTGAGGTTTCGTGGCACTCTAGGCAGGCACAACACGAGTCGCCCAGCATGCCCAGTCTCACCGCGTCCTTCCGCCCGGCCATCGGCCTGTCCAATCCCCACCTGCAGACCCTGTGGGGCCCGTTGTGGCGCAAGCTGCCGGTGCTCGCACGCAATCGCGAGCGCCTGTGGCTGGCGGACGGCGATTTCCTCGACCTCGACTGGCATGGCCCGCACCAGGCCGACGCACCCCTGGTGCTGGTGCTGCACGGCCTGACAGGTTCGTCCCACTCGCCCTATGTCAAAGGCTTGCAGCAGTCGTTGCAGCTTCGTGGCTGGGCCAGCGTGGCGGTGAACTGGCGCGGCTGCTCGGGCGAACCCAACCTGTTGGCGCGCAGCTACCACTCCGGCGCCAGCGAAGACCTGGCAGAAGTGGTCGCCCACCTGCGCGCCGAGCGGCCGATGGCGCCGTTGTATGCCGTGGGTTATTCGCTGGGCGGCAATGTATTGCTCAAGTACCTGGGTGAAAGCGGCAGCGCCAGCCAGCTCGAAGGGGCGGTGGCGGTGTCGGTGCCGTTTCGCCTGGACCAGTGCGCGGACCGCATCGGCCAGGGCTTTTCCAAGGTCTACCAGGCGCATTTCATGCGCGAGATGATGGCTTACGTGCAGTCCAAGCAGCGCCACTTCCGCGACCTGGGCCACCACGAGGGGTTGGCCGCGCTGGAGCGCCTGGGGCCGCTGCGCAACCTGCGCACCTTCTGGGACTTCGACGGCAGGATCACTGCGCCCCTCAACGGCTTCAGCGATGCCCACGACTACTATCGGCGCTCATCGAGCCGTTATTACCTGGGGGAGAACCGCACGCCGACGCTGATCATCCACTCGCTGGATGACCCCTTCGTGTCGCGCAGCAGCCTGCCGACGCTCAGCGAACTGGCACCGCAGACGCACTTCGAGCTGCATGAGCGCGGGGGGCATGTGGGGTTTGTCGAGGGTAGCCTGCGCAATCCTGGGTATTACCTCGAGCGGCGGATTGCGCAGTGGCTGGTGGAGGGTCAATAGGTTTCCAGTGGCCCCATCGCAGGCAAGCCGGCTCCCACAGGTTGCCCGCAGCCCTCAAGGCATGCGGGGGTGTCTGTGGGAGCCGGCTTGCCGGCGATGGGGCCGGGCCTGCTTACTCGCCAGTCGCCACACCATGTTTCGGGTTGTTGATCCACTCGCTCCAGGAGCCGGCATACAAGCGCCCCAGCGGATACCCCGCCAACGCCAGGGCGAACAGGTTGTGACAGGCCGTCACCCCCGACCCGCAGTACGCCACCAGGTGCTCGGGTGAGCGCCCAGCGAGTTTTTCGGCAAAGCGCTGCTTGAGCTGCTCCGGCGGCAGGAAACGCCCATCGGCAGCCAAGTTGTCGGTAAACGCCGCACATTGGGCACCCGGAATATGCCCGGCCACCGGGTCGATCGGCTCCACCTCACCACGAAAACGCGGCAAGGCACGGGCGTCGATCAAGGTCAGCTCCGGGCTGCCCAGGCGCTTGGCCAGGTGCTCGGCATCGATCAGCAGCTTGGCGTCTGCCTCGCCGGTGAACGCGCCTTCACGCTTTTGCGCTGCGTCCAGGCTCAATGGCAGGTGCGCCGCGTGCCAGGCCTTGAGGCCGCCATCGAGGATGGCCACGCCAGTGCGCTTGCCCAACCAGGCCAGCAGCCACCAGGCGCGAGCGGCGAAGGCACCGGGGCCGTCGTCGTACAGCACCACCTCGCTGTCGTTGTCCAAGCCCCATTCACGCAGGCGCTCGACCAGCCGCTGCGGGTCGGGCAGCGGGTGGCGGCCGGTGCGGCCCTTGCTCACCGGCCCGCTCAGGTCCCTTTCCAGGTCGGCGAAATGTGCGCCGGCAATATGCCCCTCGGCATAGCTGCGCTGGCCGTAATCCACATCCTCCAGGGCAAAACGACAATCCAGGATCACCAGCTTGGGCGAGTCCAGACGCTCGGCCAGCTGTTGCGGGGTGATCAATTGCGCAAGGGGCATGACTCTCTCCTGATCGATGGCACGACGGCCCTGGCTAGTGTTCCAGGGCCTGATTGAACGGTACGTGGAATTCCTGGCACAGCGCGTCCACGGCGCTGCGGGCGTTGGCGGTGACGAAGCCGAGCTCCAGCACCAGCACCTGATAGACGCCACGCTTGAAGGCTTCTTCACCCAGGTGGGCGGAATGTTCGCGGGTGGTACTGAGAAAACGTACCCAGGACGTCAGCACGATCCAGGCATTGATGGTCAGCGATTCGATCTGCGCAGGCTCCATGGCCAGGATCCCGGCGTCGACGAAGCCGCGGTAGATCGCCTGGCCCTGGCGCAGGCAGCGCTCGGAAAAGCGCCGGTAGCGGGCAGCCAGCTCGGCGTCGCTGTCCAGCAGGTGCTCCAGGTCGCGGTGCAGGAAGCGGTAGTTCCACATCGCCGCCAGCAGCGCCTTGAGGTAAAAACGCTTGTCTTCCACTGTGGCGGCGCGCCCTTGCGGCGGGCGCAGGAAGCTGTCCACCAGCTCTTCGTACTGGCTGAACAGCAGCGCGATGATCGCCTGCTTGTTGGGGAAGTGGTAGTACAGGTTGCCGGGCGAAATTTCCATGTGCGCGGCAATGTGGTTGGTACTGACGCTGCGCTCGCCCTGCTGGTTGAACAGCTCCAGGCTGTTCTGCACGATGCGCTCTCGGGTCTTCATGCGCGGGGCCATGCTCAGCTCCCAGTCTGCAGGCTTACGGTAATGGCTCATCTTACGGTGTAACACGCCTTGCGTGCACCGCCAGGCCGGCTGAAAAAAGTCGCACCATGGTACAAATTAGAGTATAGGCTCTAGGCATTCTCAACCCTCAGAGGATGCCTTCGTGACCTCGCCCATCGCCATGCCTGCTGTGCATTCCGACACCGACCTGGAAGCGACGTTCGCCGCCCAGCGCCTGGCGTTCGCTGGCAACCCGATGCCGCCCCTGGCGCAACGGCGGCAATGGCTGAAAAGCCTGCGCGAGGCGCTGCTGGCGGACCAGCAGCAGCTGATCGAAGCCATCGACGCGGACTTCTCCGGGCGTAGCGCCGATGAAACCCTGCTGGCCGAGCTGCTGCCCTCGGTGCAAGGCATCCGCCACGCCGAGCGCCACCTGCGGCGCTGGATGCGCCCTGCGCGCAGAGCCGTCGGCCTGGCCTTCCAGCCGGCCAGCGCGCGGGTGCTGTACCAGCCGCTGGGCGTGGTCGGGATCATCGTGCCGTGGAACTACCCGCTGTTTCTCGCCATCGGCCCGCTGACCGGCGCCCTGGCCGCCGGCAACCGGGTCATGCTCAAGCTCAGCGAGGCCACCCCGGCCAGCGCCCAGGCGCTGCAAACGCTGCTGGAGCGGGTATTTCCCGCCGACCTGGTCAGCGTGGTGCTGGGCGACGTCGAGGTGGGCCAGGCCTTCGCCAGGCTGCCGTTCGACCACCTGCTGTTCACCGGCGCCACCAGCATCGGCCGCCAGGTCATGCTGGCCGCCGCGCAAAACCTGACCCCGGTGACCCTCGAGCTGGGCGGCAAATCACCGGCCATCGTTTCGGCCAGCGTGCCACTGGACACCGCCGCCGAGCGCATCGCCTTCGGCAAGACCCTCAACGCCGGCCAGACCTGCGTCGCCCCCGACTACGTGCTGGTGCCGCGCGAGCGCCTGCAAGCTTTCGGCGATGCCTACCGCAACGCCGTCCGGCGCTTCTACCCGCGCATTGCCGACAACCCCGACTACAGCGCCATCATCAACCCACGCCAGTTGCAGCGCCTGCAGCATCTGCTGGACGACGCCCGCGCCAAGGGCGCCGAGGTTATCGACCTGTACCCCGACGAGCCGCGCCAGGGGCGGCGCCTGCCGCCACACCTGCTGCTGCAGGTGAGCGACGACATGCAGGTGATGCAGGACGAAATCTTCGGCCCGCTGCTGCCGCTGGTGCCCTACGACAGCCTCGACCAGGCCCTGGCCTACATCAACCAGCGCCCGCGCCCCTTGGCGCTGTATTACTTCGGCTACTCGCGGGCCGAGCAGGCGCATGTGCTGCAGCACAGCCACTCGGGCGGCGTGTGCCTGAACGACACCTTGCTGCATGTGGCCCAGGACGACCTACCGTTCGGCGGCATCGGCCCCTCCGGCATGGGCCACTATCACGGCCACGAGGGCTTTATGACCTTCAGCAAGGCCAAGGCGGTGCTCGCCAAGCAGCGCCTGAACGCGGCACGGCTGATCTACCCGCCCTATGGCAAAGCCTTGCAGCGCCTGGTCTACAAGCTGTTCATCCGCTGAGGCCGGCGCCATGCTCCGTCGCGATCTGCTGCGTTTCAGCCTGGGCGCCAGCGCCTTCCTGGCCACCGCCAGCCTGGTGGGCTGCAGCCCTCAGGCGCCGGCCAGCGGTTATCAGGTGCTGCGCGCCGACGACCTGCCGCTGCTGCGGGCGTTGATCCCGGTGGTACTGGCCGGCACCGCGGCCAGCGATGTGCAGGTTTTGCACAGCCTCGACCACAAGCTGGCCGCGCTGTCCCCGCAAATGCTCAAGCTCACCCGGCAACTGTTCGACGTGCTCAGCCTGCCCTTGACCCGCGGGCCGCTGACCGGTGTCTGGGGTGCCTGGGAGCAGGCCGACGGCGAGCAGGTGACGGCATTTTTGCAGCGCTGGCAGGACAGTTCGCTGAACCTGCTGCGCATGGGCCACGCCTCGCTGCTGCAACTGCTGCAAATGGCCTGGTACGAGCGCCCGCAAGCCTGGGCCGCCTGCGGCTACCCCGGCCCACCGAAAATCTGACCCACAGCAAGGTCCCCTGCCATGCCTGTCACTGACCCGTTTCGCCAAGGCCTCGAACGCGGCTGGATCACCCACGACGCCTCACGCCTGGAGCACGACCTGACCCTGCAGGCCGATATCGCCGTGATCGGCAGCGGTGCGGGGGGCGCCACCAGCGCGCAGATGCTCAGCGCCGCCGGGTTCAAGGTGCTGCTGATCGAGGAAGGCCCGCTCAAGACCAGCAGCGACTTCCACCTGCTGGAGAACGAGGCCTACGCCAGCCTGTACCAGGAAGGCCTGGGCCGCATGAGCAAGGACGGCGCCATCACCATCCTCCAGGGCCGCGCGGTGGGCGGCACCACCGTGGTCAACTGGACGTCGAGCTTCCGCACCCCCGCGCCGACCTTGGCGCACTGGGCCGCTGTGCACGGCGTGCAAGGCCTGGGCGAGGATGACCTGCGCCCCTGGTTCGAGCGCATCGAACAGGCCCTGGGCATCAGCCCCTGGGCCATGCCGCCCAACGCCAACAACGACGTGCTGCGCCGCGGCTGCGAGCAGCTCGGCTACCGCTGGGCGGTGATACCGCGCAACGTGCGCGGCTGCTGGAACCTCGGCTACTGCGGCATGGGCTGCCCGGTCAACGCCAAGCAATCGATGCTGGTCACGCGCATCCCCGCCCTGCTCGAAAATGGCGGCGAGCTGCTGTACCTGGCGCGCGCCGAACGCTTCGAGCACAACGGCGAGCGCATCGCCCAGTTGCACTGCCAGGCCCTGGATGCCCAGGGCATACAGCCAACGGGGCGCAGCATCCGGGTGCAGGCCCGGCACTACGTGCTCGCCGGTGGCGGCATCAACAGCCCGGCGCTGCTGCTGCGCTCCCAGGCGCCCGACCCCCATGGCCGCCTGGGCCAGCGCACCTTCCTGCACCTGGTGAATTTCAGCGCGGCCCGCTTCGACCAACGCATCGACCCGTTCTACGGCGCCCCGCAGTCCATCTACAGCGACCACTTCCAGTGGCAGGACGGGGCCGACGGCGCGGTGGGCTACAAGCTGGAAGTGCCGCCGCTGCACCCGGCGCTGGCCAGCACCCTGCTCGGCGGCCATGGCCGCGACAATGCCCAGCGCATGGCCGAGCTGCCGCATACCCACGTGATGCTGGCGCTGCTGCGCGACGGTTTCCACCCGCAAAGCGTGGGTGGCTCGGTGGAGCTGCGCGGCGATGGCTCGCCGGTGCTCGACTACCCCGTCACCGACTACCTGCGCGATGGCCTGCGCCGGGCCTATCGCAGCATGGCGCAGATCCAGTTCGCCGCCGGCGCCACCCAGGTGACTCCGGTGCACAGCGACGCCCATGCCGCCACCAGCCTTACGCAGGCACAAGGGATGATCGACGGCTTGCGCCTGGAGCTGTTCCGCACGCGCCTGGGCAGTGCCCATGTGATGGGCGGCTGCGCCCTGGGTGAAGACCCGCGCCAGGCGGTGTGCGACAGCCTGGGGCGGCATCACCAGCTGGAAAACCTGTCGATCCACGACGGCTCGCTGTTCCCCACCAGCATTGGCGCCAACCCGCAATTGTCGGTGTACGCCCTCAGCGCCAAGCTCAGCGAAGCCCTGGCCAGCCGCCTGGCACAGAGTGCATGACAACAAATACACCGGCTGTCTATAGTGCCATCAGCCGGCCGCATGACTTGGCCGGGCGCAATCGCTGCGCTACCATCCGACTCCCCAACGCACTCCCAGCCAGGATGACGCGATGAACCGAGTGTTGTACCCGGGTACTTTCGACCCCATTACCAAAGGCCATGGCGACCTGGTCGAACGCGCCTCGCGGCTTTTCGACCACGTGATCATCGCGGTGGCGGCCAGCCCGAAGAAAAACCCCCTGTTCCCGCTGGAACAACGGGTGGCGCTGGCCCGTGAGGTCACCAAGCACCTGCCGAACGTCGAAGTCATCGGCTTCTCCACCCTGTTGGCGCACTTCGCCAAGGAACAGGGCGCCAACGTCTTCCTGCGTGGCCTGCGTGCAGTGTCCGATTTCGAATACGAGTTCCAGCTGGCGAACATGAACCGGCAACTGGCGCCCGACGTCGAGAGCCTGTTCCTCACGCCTTCGGAGCGCTATTCGTTCATTTCCTCGACCCTGGTCCGGGAAATCGCCGCGCTGGGCGGCGATATTGCCAAGTTCGTCCACCCGGTGGTGGCCGAGGCGCTGACCGAACGGTTCAAGAAGTAAGCCTGCACGCCTGATTATCGCGCCCGCGTGCACTGCGGGCGCGAATGCGGCACAATTGTGCCCATTGCGTTGAACATGCCCGGGCGCAGAGCCCCGGCCGGAGTCCCCATGT
>NZ_DJTF01000052.1:0-13925 GCF_002438125.1 Pseudomonas sp. UBA6315 | reverse complement strand
TTCGCAAAACCCCTATCTGCGCGAGCAGGTAGGGGTTTTGTCTTTCCAGCCTTTGTATTCCCAGGCAAAGCTGTTTTGCTCGCCTCCTACCTGCGCAAATGTCCGAAACGGTGCGACAATTAATCCCGTTCGCAAACGTGACTTTTCCCTGCCTGGCCTGCGTCAAGGCTTAGGTTCGGGGCATCCTCGCGCCCGGACATAGCGATGCCAGCGTACCGTGCTGCGCATTTCTGGACCTCCACCGTCCTATACAACTGAGGTAAGAAGCAAGATGGCCAAGGCCGCCGATGTCGTTGTGCAATGCCTGGAAAACGAAGGTGTCGAGTATGTATTCGGCATTCCCGGCGAGGAGAACCTCGACCTGCTGGAATCCCTGCGCAAATCGAAGATCAAGCTGGTACTGACCCGCCACGAGCAGTCCGCAGGCTTCATGGCCGCCACCTACGGCCGCCTGACCGGCAAGACCGGCGTCAGCCTGTCGACCCTCGGCCCTGGCGCCACCAACCTGGTGACCGCCAGTGCATACGCCTACCTCGGCGGCATGCCGATGATGATGATCACCGGCCAGAAGCCGATCAAGAAGTCCAAGCAGGGCCGTTTCCAGATCATCGATGTGTGCGGCATGATGGACCCCATCACCAAGTACACCCACCAGTTCGCCTCCGCCGACAACATCCCTTCGCGCATGCGTGAAGCGTTCCGCCTGGCCGAGGAAGAGAAGCCGGGCGCGGTGCACCTGGAGCTGCCGGAAGACATCGCTGCCGAGCAGACCGACGCCATGCCGATCCCGCCGAGCCTGCACCGCCGCCCGCTGGCCGAGCACGTGGCCATCGACGCTGCCATCCAGAAGCTGCGCAACGCCCGCAGCCCGATCCTGGTGATCGGCGCCGGCGCCAACCGCAAGATGACTGCCAAGGTCCTCAAGCAGCTGATCGACCAGACCGGCATCCCGTTCGTCACCACCCAGCTCGGCAAGGGCGTGGTCGATGAACGCAGCCCGCGCTTCCTGGGCAACGCTGCGCTGTCCTCCGGTGACTTCGTGCACCGCGCCGTCGAAGCGGCCGACCTGATCGTCAACATCGGCCACGACGTGATCGAGAAGCCGCCATTCTTCATGGTCCGTGGCGGTACCGAAGTCATCCACATCAACTTCCGCTCCGCTGAAGTCGATGCCGTGTACTTCCCGCAGGTCGAAGTGATCGGTGACATCGCCAACGCCGTCTGGCAGATCGGCGAAGGCCTGGGCGACACCTCGCACTGGGACTTCACCCGCCTGATGGCCATCCGCGAGGCCAACGAAGCACAGATCGCCGAAGGCAAGGACGACAACCGCTTCCCGGTCTACCCGCAGCGCCTGGTCGCCGACGTGCGCCGTGCCCTGCCATCGGAAGGCATCGTCGCCCTCGACAACGGCATCTACAAGATCTGGTTCGCCCGCAACTACAAGGCCCACAAGCCCAACACCGTACTGCTGGACAACGCCTTGGCGACCATGGGCGCCGGCCTGCCATCGGCCATGGCCGCGCACCTGGTGTACCCGGACCGCCCGGTAATCTCGGTATGTGGCGACGGCGGTTTCATGATGAACAGCCAGGAGCTGGAAACCGCAGTACGCCTGGGCATGCACATCACCGTGGTGATCCTGCGTGACGACGGCTACGGCATGATCCGCTGGAAACAGGCCAACATGGGCTTCACCGATTTCGGCCTGGACTACGGCAACCCGGACTTCGTCAAATACGCCGAAGCCTATGGTGCCAATGGCCACCGCGTGGAAAGCGCCGAAGGCTTGCTGCCGCTGCTCGAGCACTGCATCAAGACCCCAGGCGTGCACGTGATCGACTGCCCGGTCGACTACAGCGAGAACGACCGCATCCTCAACAGCGAGCTGCGTGAGCGCGCGCTGGCGGTGTAACCGCTGAAGAGCCGATCGCCGGCAAGCTGGCTCCCACAGGTACACCCTGGTGTGGGAGCCGGCTTGCCGGCGATTGCTTTTGTGCGCAAGACCGCTGCCCCCCCTTGTGCTAGGGTGCACGCAAAACGCCACCCCAGGACGCCCGCACATGCTCCCTCCGCTCAGCGAAAAAGAACTCGACCGCCTCGAAGACCTGCTGATTACCTACGGCAACGACTATTCGGTGCTCAACCTGGCCGAACTCAATGGCTTCTTCACGGCCCTGGCCAGTTCCCCGACCCACATCATCCCCGAGCAATGGCTGCCAGCAGTAGCAGGTGGCAAGGTCCCCAAATTCAAGAAACCCGCCCACGAAGAAGCCTACACGGCACTGATGCTGCGCTACGCCCATCAGGTGGCGGAGCAGCTGGCCGATGACCTCGAAGGCTTCGAGCCGGTATTCGAAGAAAGCGAGGCCGAAGAAGGCCCGGCGATCATCATGGAAGAGTGGTGCTTCGGCTACATGCGCGGCACCCAGGTCGCCGATTGGGTAGAACTGCCGCCAGAGCAGGACGCACTGCTCAAGGCCATCTCCCTGCATGGCCTGGAAGACAACTTCGAAGTGCTCGATGCCATGAGCTTCAGCGAGCTGCAGGCTTGTGTGCCGCAGGTGATTGCAGCGGCAAAGGGCCTGTACCGCTACCAGCGCCAACAGCGCCATTGAGCTGAACAGCCGGTGCCGTAGCTGGGTTGCCATGATTATTTCGGCAAACGAAATTATGGTTTCCCCACGGCACTGATTCTGTTGTAAGCCGATTCAGCGCAGCATGTGCTCCAGCCGCACCACACCGGTGCCGACCCTGGAGCTCCCACCGTGATCAAACTCTACAACTTCCCCAAGTCCGGCCACGCCCACCGCATCGAACTGATGCTCTCTCTGCTCGGCCTGCCTGCCGAACTGGTCTTCGTCGACCTGGCCAAGGGCGAGCACAAACAGCCGCAGTTCCTCGCGCTCAACCCATTCGGCCAGGTGCCGGTGATCGATGACAACGGCACCGTGATCGCCGATTCCAACGCCATCCTGGTCTACCTGGCCAGTACCTATGACAAGCAAGGCCGTTGGCTGCCCCATGACCCGCTTGGCGCCGCCCGCGTGCAACGCTGGCTGTCGGTCGCCGCCGGGCCTGTCGCCTTCGGCCCTGCCGCCGCGCGCCTGGTCACGGTGTTCGGTGCGTCGTTCAACACCGACGAGGTGATTGGCCGCGCCCACACCCTGCTCAAGGTCATGGATGCCGAACTGGCCAAGGCACCTTTCCTGGTCGGCAATGAAGCGACCATCGCCGATGTCGCCAACTACTCGTACATCGCCCACGCCCCAGAGGGCAATGTGTCGCTGGAGCCCTACCCGCAGGTGCGTGCCTGGCTGGCCCGGGTCGAGGCGCTGCCCGGTTTCGTCGCCATGCCGCGCACGGTCGTGGGCTTGCAAGCCACCGCGTGAGCCGCGGATAAAGCGAGGAATGCCGCCATGTCGCAACGTCCTGAGCAACACCGCTCGCCCTGGCACGCCGGGGAAAAGCGCCTGCAGGAGCAGGTGGGGGTAGCGCAGCGCATGGAGGCGTTCGGGCAGAAAGTCATTCGTGACCACATGCCCGACCAGCACCGCACGTTCTACCAGCAACTGCCGTTCATCATCGCCGGGGCCGTGGACGCGAGCGGCAAGCCGTGGGCAACCTTGCTCGAAGGCCCGCAAGGCTTCATCCATTCACCCGACCCGCGGCAGTTGCTGATTGAAACCCCGCTCGCCAGTGACGACCCGGCAACCCCGGGCATGGCAGCCGGGCAGGCCATCGGCCTGCTCGGTATCGAGCTGCACACCCGCCGGCGCAATCGCATGAATGGCCTGATTCACAGCACTGCCAGCGGCCAGTTGGCGGTCACGGTGGAGCAGTCGTTCGGCAACTGCCCGCAATACATCCAGCTGCGCGCCTATCATCGCGTCGATGAGCCGGCGCAGGGGCGTGAGGATTCCACCGTACTGGATGCCGAGGCCGTAGCCATGATCGAGCACGCCGACACCTTCTTCGTCGCCAGCTACATCGATCACCCAGACGGCCACCGCGCCGTGGACGTCTCCCATCGCGGCGGCCGTGCGGGGTTCGTCAAGGTCCAAGGCAATCGCCTGACCATCCCCGACTATGCCGGCAACCTGCATTTCAACACCTTGGGCAACCTGCTGGAGAACCCGCAAGCGGGGCTGTTGTTCGTCGACTTCAGCAACGGCAACGTGCTGCAACTGACCGGGCGTACCGAAGTGATCCTCGACAGCCCGGCGATCAAGGCATTCGAAGGCGCCGAGCGGTTGTGGACGCTGGCTGTCGAACAGGTGGTGCTGCGCCGCGCGGCTATTTCCCTGCGCTGGGCGTTCCAGGAATACGCGCCGACCAGCCTGATGACCGGCAACTGGACCGAAGCCGAACAACGCCTGCAGCAGCAGGCGCGGCAACGCCAGTGGCTGACGTGGCGGGTGCAGCGGGTGGAGCAGGAAAGTCGCGATATCCGTTCGTTCTACCTGGCTGGCGATGGGCCGGTGGCCTTCGCGGCGGGGCAGCATATCCCCGTGCGCATTCCCCTGGCCGGCGACGGCCCGCTGATCCGCACCTACAGCCTGTCCAGCGCACCCTCCGATGGCCACTTGCGCATCAGCGTCAAGGCCCAGGGCCCGGCATCGCGCTACTTGCACGAACGAATCGCCGTTGGCGACCTGCTGCAGGTGCGCCTGCCCATGGGCGGCTTCACCCTGAACAGTGACAGCGCCCGGCCGCTGGTACTGATAGGCGCAGGCGTGGGCATTACCCCGCTGATGGCCATGCTGCGTGAACAGTTGGCCCTGCAACAGGGGCGGCGAATTCACCTGTTTCAGGGCGCCCGCAACCTCGCCGAACTGCCATTCCAGCAAGAGCTGGCTGCACTGCGCCAGCAGGCCGGCGGGCTGTTGAGCGTGCATCGTGCGCTCAGCCAGCCGGAGGCCGACGCAGTGGCAGGCCGCGACTTCGAGCACGCCGGCCGCCTCGGCATCGAGCAGGTCAAGGCAAGGCTGGCGTTGGACGATTACGACTTCTACCTGTGTGGCCCGGCCAGTTTCACCCAGGACTTGTACGAAGGCTTGCGCGCCATACACGTGCCGGATGCCCGCATTCATGCCGAAGCCTTCGGCCCTTCGACACTCAGGCGCCATGGCGATGACAACCAGCCCGTCTTGCACCAGCCCCCCGCCGCCAGCGAGCCGGTGCCGGTGTACTTCGCCAGTTCGGCCAAGGAGGCGCGCTGGGCGCCCTCTAGTGGCAGCTTGCTGGAACTGGCCGAGGCGCGCGGGCTGGCACCGGAATTCAGTTGCCGGGGTGGGTCATGCGGCACCTGCAAGACCAGGCTGGTGAGTGGCCAGGTGCATTATCCGAACCCGCCTGCCGAGTTGCCGGAGAAGGGGACGGTGCTGATTTGCTGCGCCGTGCCTGCTCAGGTGGAGGAGGGCGCGCAGGCGTTGGTGCTGGAGCTTTGAGGGTGTCAGTAGCGGCCCAATCGCCGGCAAGCCGGCTCCCACAGTTTTGACGGCCCCCAAAGGGTTGGACGGTTTTAGCCAGTGGCCTGTTGTGGGAGCCGGCTTGCCGGCGATAGCGTCAGTCGAGCCAGCACAAAACCCACAGATCACCGATAATCCCCGCCACCCACGATCCCCAGGAGCCGGCATGGACCAGATCCACCTGATGAAGGTATTCGTCGCCGTCGGCGAGCTAGAAAGCTTCGCCGCCGCCGCCCGCCGCCTGGACATCTCGCCCGCCGCCGTCACCCGCGCCATCAGCGCCCTGGAAGACCAGCTCGGGGTCAAGCTGCTGCTGCGCACCACCCGCAGCGTGCGCGTGACCGAAGCCGGCGGCCGCTACCTGGAAGACACCCGGCACATCCTCGCCAGCATCAACGAGGCCAACGAAGCCGCCGCCGGCATCAACGCCACGCCCAAGGGCGAGCTGGCAGTCACCGCGCCGATCCTGTTCGGCAAGAAGTTCGTCATGCCCTGCATCGTGCGCTACCTGCAGCAGTACCCGGAAGTGGACGTGTCGGCCTACTTCCTCGACCGTATCGTCAACATGGTGGAGGAGGGCATGGACGTGGCCGTGCGCATCGGCCCGCTGCCCGATTCCGGCCTCAAGGCCCTGCGCGTGGGCAAGGTGCGGCGCATGCTGTGCGCCTCCCCGCAGTACCTGGCCCGCCACGGCGTGCCGCAGCATCCCTCGGACTTGCCCGAGCATGCCGTGATCGCCACCACCAACCTCTCGCCCCGCGCCGGCTGGCGCTTCGGCGTAACCGACCAGCCGACGACGGTGCGCATGCAGCCCAGGCTCACCGTGACCAGCAACGACGGCGCCATCGCTGCGGCGGTGGGCGGTTTGGGCATCGCGCGATTGCTTTCGTACCAAGTGGTCGACGAAATCGCCAGCGGGCAACTTGAGGTGATCCTCGCCGAGTATGAGGAAGCGCCCTGGCCAATCCATGTACTGCACCGCGAGAGCAAGTACGGCTCGGCCAAGGTGCGCGCGTTCGTCGACATGCTGGCCGAGCATTTGCGCGGGCAGGCGCACTTGGCCTGATTACCGGCTGCGCTGTGCCAGCTGTGCACACTCGGCCAGCACCTTCAGCCCCCGCATCACTTCAGGCGTGATCAGCCGTCCCAAGCACACGCGCAAGCCCGTGCCACATTGGCCATCGGCAAAGAACATCGCGCTGGCGCCCACGCTGCAGCCACGTTCACGCGCAAGCTGCTGCAGCGCCGCCATGTCCGTCCCCTCGGGCAACACCAGCCAGTGAATGAAGCCTCCCTGGGGCGGCATATACCGCGTGCCTGTTGGAAACGCCGAGCGCACCAGGGCATCCATCATTTCGGTCTGCGCCGCCAGCCGCCCGCGCAGTTTCGCGCAATGCTCCTCCATGTACCCCCGGCCGATGAACTCATCCAGTACCCGTTGCGCCAGGCTCGACACCGCCAGGTTGCGTGAAAACATCTGCGCCAGGATCGCGTCCCGGTAGCGGCCGGCCAAGCACCAGCCCACCCGGTACCCTGGCGCCACGGTCTTGGAAAACGACGAGCAGTAGAGGGTCTGCCCGCTTCTGTCGTAATGCTTGATCGCCTTGGGGCGCTGCGCCTCGTCCAGCAGGTCGAAGAAGATATCGTCCTCGATGATCGGCACATCCGCCGCCTGCGCCAGGTGCACCAGCCGAGCCCGCGCCGCGTCGGGCATGATGAAGCCCTGCGGGTTCTGCAATGTCGGGTTGAGAAAGATCACATCGACCTTTTTCTGCTTGAGGGCCCATTCCAGGTGCTCGAGGTCGATGCCGCTGCCCGCCTGGGTGCGGATGGGCAGGGCGCGCATCCTCAAGCGCTCGATGGTTTGCAGGATGCCGTAGTAGGTGGGCGTCTCGATGGCCACCGTGGCCCCTGGCTTGGCCACGGCTTCGAGGGCCAGCTCCAGGGCCACGGTGTCGCCCGAGGTCACCAGGATGTCGTCCGGGCTGCACGCCACCCCGCGTTGCAGCATCAGCCCGGCGATACGCCGGCGCAAGGAGGCCAGGCCGGGCGGGGCAATCAGCCCGGCCAGCGGCTGATCGGCCTTGCTGGCCAGTGCCGCCAGGCACTTGCTCAGCAGTACCTGGGGCGCGAACTCGTCATGCAGCACCGCCGAACTCAGCGAGAGTTGGGTGTTGCTGGCCGCCTGGGCGAGCATGGCGACCACCGCGTGGTCGACGTTGACACTCACGCAGGCCAAGTCCAACCCCTGTACCTGGGCCGCGCCGTTGGTCACGAAATAGCCCACACGCGGCGTGGCCTGGACATAGGCATTGGCCTCGAGCTCGGCCAGGCCCCGTTGCACGGTGGCGATGCTGCTGTCGAACAAGCGGGCCAGCTCGCGTACCGAGGGCAGTTGCGTGCCCTTGGGCCATTCGCCGCTGTCGATCTGGCGCAGCAGCCAGGCGTAGACGGTTTGCCAGCGTTTGTCGGGCTTGGGGGTGTGGTCCATGGGGGCCTTGTGTCGAGTCAGGCGGAGGCTCCCGAAAGGTAGAGCAAAATCACACCCGTTGCAGCCACCATGACGATGTTCAGCAGCACCAGGGCAAAGCCGAAGCGGATCAGCCCGTGTTCTTCCTCACGGTTGGCCCCGGCCAGCCCGGTGACCAGCGACAGGATCGACAGCGAGCCCAGTGCCCCATGCCCCGCGGCGCTGTTGGCGATGGCGGCCAGCCAAGGGCCATGGCTGCCGGACAATGCCGCGATGGAAGGCATGACCAGCGTGGTGCCGCCCACATTGGAGCTGGTGACGTAACCGGCCAGCCCTGCCAGCAGCGATACCGTGGCCGCCAGCGATACGCCCGACAGCGCCTGCAATGCCCGCTGCGCCTCGACCAGAAAGCCCGCCTTGACCATCACCTGGGACAGCAGCAGAAACAGCAATACCGTGGCCAAGGGAAACCGCGCACGCATGACCAGCGCTCGCCATGGAAAGCTTTCGCCCTGGCGCCCGACCATCAGCAGCACCACCAGCAGCAATGCCAGCCCCGGCGACGCCAGGGGCTTCCACGACACACTCATGCCTTGCACCGCCCACAGCCCATCCCAGCCAGTCAGCAGAAACAGCCCCCGCGACGCAATGATCACCACCAGCAGCGCCAGGTACGGCCACGCCGCCTGCGGCCAACGCACCCGCGCGCCGCGCCGCGCCCAGGTAATCCCAAGGCCCACGCAGGCCACCGCCAGCCCGGCCAGCACGCCGGAGGCCTCCGGCCCGATCCAGCGGTTGACCGCATACAGTACCGTGCTGAACAACAGCGAAGTCAGCCCCAGCCCCAGCCACGCCTGCACGCTGCGCACCCCCGCCACCGCCAGCGCCACGCAGGCCAGGCAGAGAAACACCGGTGCACTGACCAGCGCCGAATGGCTGCCCAGTTCCTGCGCAGGCACATGGGCCAGCAGCGCGCCGATCACCGTGGCCAGCCCCAGGGTGCCCCATGGCATCACTACCATGCCAGCCAACGCCATCTTCATGCCTTGCTGGCGCGAAAACAGCCCCATCAGCAACGGCACGGTCGCGATCAGCGACACCCCGAAGCCGGTCATCGCCTCCAGCATCGGCGCCAACCCGAGCACGATGAAGATCACCTGCATCGGCGGCGTCCACCCCAACTCCCGCACCCACGCCCCGATCGCTTGCGGCGCACCCGCGCGCTCGACCAGGATGGCAAAGGCCAGGCCCGGGGCGATCACACTGCCCGTGTTGAGGAACAGGATCAGCGTGTCCTGGATGATCGCCGCCGACACCGCAGCCGACAGCGGCTGCGCAGCGCCAAGGCCCCACAGCAGCAACACCCCGGCCACCCCGGCAAGGGCCGCCTGCACGGGGGGACGGCGCAGCAGGAGGATCAGCGTGATCACCAGGCCTAGGGGGGAAATTTGCAGGAGCAGGGCAGCCATGATGCGGGATCCTTCAACCATTCGAGGGTGAGGTGAAGGGTGAGGGCTGGGTATCTGCGGGAATAGATACAGCACCTGGGGGATTTTCAATACAGCGCACGAATACTCAGCTGCCCCTGCGTGCGGAGCTGAACCTGTAGGAGCGGATTTATCCGCGAAGCGCCCGTACAGGAAGCCGAAGCAGCCACCTCTGCAGAAGCTTCAATAAAAAAGGCTGCCAATCGGCAGCCTTCTCGATGTCAGCCCGGACAATCAGTCCCAGCTCAACGCCCCACCAGTCTGATACTCGATCACTCGCGTCTCGAAGAAGTTCTTCTCCTTCTTCAAGTCCATGATCTCGCTCATCCAAGGGAACGGGTTGGTAGTCCCCGGGTACTCTTCCTTCAGGCCAATCTGGGTCAGGCGACGGTTGGCGATGAACTTGAGGTAGTCCTCCATCATCGCCGCGTTCATGCCCAGCACGCCGCGAGGCATGGTGTCGCGGGCGTATTCGATCTCCAGCTGAGTCCCTTGCAGGATCATCTGGGTCGCTTCTTCCTTCATCGCCGCGTCCCACAGGTGCGGGTTCTCGATCTTGATCTGGTTGATCACGTCGATACCGAAGTTCAGGTGCATCGACTCGTCACGCAGGATGTACTGGAACTGCTCGGCAACGCCGGTCATCTTGTTGCGGCGGCCCATGGACAGGATCTGGGTGAAGCCGCAGTAGAAGAAGATGCCTTCCAGTACGCAGTAGTAGGCGATCAGGTTGCGCAGCAGCTCCTTGTCGGTTTCGACGGTGCCGGTGTTGAATTCCGGGTCGGAGATGGCGCGGGTGTACTTCAGGCCCCAGGCGGCTTTCTTCGCTACCGACGGGATCTCGTGGTACATGTTGAAGATCTCGCCTTCATCCATGCCCAGCGACTCGATGCAGTACTGGTAGGCGTGGGTGTGGATCGCCTCTTCGAAGGCCTGGCGCAGGATGTACTGGCGGCACTCCGGGTTGGTGATCAGGCGGTACACGGCCAGGGCCAGGTTGTTGGCAACCAGCGAGTCGGCGGTGGAGAAGAAGCCGAGGTTGCGCATCACGATGCGGCGCTCGTCTTCGGTCAGGCCGTCCTGGCTCTTCCACAGGGCGATGTCGGCGGTCATGTTGACCTCTTGCGGCATCCAGTGGTTGGCGCAGCCGTCGAGGTACTTCTGCCAGGCCCAGTCGTACTTGAACGGTACCAGCTGGTTGAGGTCGGCGCGGCAGTTGATCATGCGCTTTTCATCGACCGCAACGCGGGCCGAGGAGCCTTCCAGCTCGGCCAGGCCTTCGGCGATGTCCAGGGCGTCCAGGGCAGCCTTGGCGCGCTTCACCGCGTCGGAGTCGGCAGCGGTGGCGGCACGCGCTTCCAGGGCGGCGGCACCGCCGGCGCTGTCGAGCTTGTCGAGGGTGGCAGCGGCGTTGGCCTGCGCAGGGGTGGCGCCTTTGGCGGCGACTTCGCCGTCTTCCTTATCGAATTCGTCCCAGCTCAGCATGGTCATTGGCTCCTGCTTGAGGGTTGCCCTGGGGCAACCGGTTGGATTTTAAGAATGTGATGCCTGACGCAAGGCCGTTACGGCGAATGGACAGCTCGAGAGGCTGACTCTCGTTACATCTGGGTTCGTACCTGGCCAGGCCTCGGGGAGGGGCCAGGGACTTGAAGGGTGCCCTTTTCAGAGGGGGCGAAGTATACCGGAATTCGCTTTCGATCGGGGGAGGCTGCCCTAGGGTCGAGGGTAATTTTTCTACCGGCCTGGCGCTTTTCCGTTCAGCAGGCGAGTGCCGTTTTCTACAGGAGGGGAGTGTAGCGCTAAGCTATATGTTGTGCCAGTTTAAATTCAAAGGCACATCATATGGTGTTTTTAGGCAGGAAAGAGCAGCGGGCAGCGGTGCCGCCTGTGCGGGCCAACTCGCCGGTAAACCAGTGAGCAGGCCCGTTCAGGCAGCCGCTAATTGCAGCGCTGGCGCAGTGTCTCGACCACATGGGTCTTGGGATGCTTGCGGGCTTCTTCCACTGACGTGAAGCGGCCCGTTTCCGCGTTGCGGCCTATCTTGCGAGTGATCACTTTTTTCCGTGCCATGGGGGAGTTCCCGGTTGAGAGGTCCTGCCTTTGTAACCAGCCGCGCGAGCGGTGGGCAAAGGGAAGGGCTTCTCCATGACGCGGATACAAAAATGCCGCGACAAGGGGCACCCGAGGGCACCCCTTGTTGCGGCATCAGGCCTTACTGGCAGGCTTCGCAGTCTGGCTCGTCGATCGCGCAAGCCTTCGGTACCGGCGCCGGGCCGGCAGCCTGGGCCGGGGCGCTGTCGCCACCGCTGGACACGGCGTTGAGCTTGCCGGTGTTGATGGTCGACTTCTCGGTGCTGGTCGCGGCCAGGGCACGGAGGTAGTAGGTGGTCTTCAGACCACGGTACCAGGCCATGCGGTAGGTCACGTCCAGCTTCTTGCCCGAAGCGCCGGCGATGTACAGGTTCAGCGACTGGGCCTGGTCGATCCACTTCTGGCGACGCGAGGCGGCATCGACGATCCACTTGGTCTCGACTTCGAACGCGGTGGCGTACAGGTCTTTGAGCTCTTGCGGAATGCGCTCGATCTGCTGCACCGAACCGTCGTAGTACTTCAGGTCGTTGATCATGACCGAGTCCCACAGGCCGCGGGCCTTCAGGTCGCGAACCAGGTACGGGTTGATCACGGTGAATTCGCCCGACAGGTTCGATTTCACGTACAGGTTCTGGTAGGTCGGCTCGATGGACTGCGACACGCCGGTGATGTTGGCGATGGTCGCGGTCGGCGCGATGGCCATGATGTTCGAGTTACGAATACCTTTCTGTACGCGGGCACGTACTGGCGCCCAGTCCAGGGTTTCTTCCAGGTTGACGTCGATGTACTTCTGGCCACGGGCCTCGATCAGGATCTGTTGCGAATCCAGCGGCAGGATGCCTTTGGACCACAGCGAACCCTGGAAGGTCTCGTAGGCGCCGCGCTCGTCGGCCAGGTCGCAGGAAGCCTGGATCGCGTAGTAGCTGACCGCTTCCATCGACTTGTCGGCGAACTCCACGGCAGCATCGGAGCCGTAAGCAATGTGCTGCAGGTACAGTGCGTCCTGGAAGCCCATGATGCCCAGGCCCACCGGGCGGTGCTTGAAGTTCGAGTTACGCGCTTGCGGCACCGAGTAGTAGTTGATGTCGATCACGTTGTCGAGCATGCGCACGGCGGTGTTCACGGTGCGTTGCAGCTTGGCGGTGTCCAGCTTGCCATCGACGATGTGGTTCGGCAGGTTGATCGAGCCCAGGTTGCAGACGGCGATCTCGTCCTTGTTGGTGTTCAAGGTGATCTCGGTGCACAGGTTCGAGCTGTGCACCACGCCCACGTGCTGCTGCGGCGAGCGCAGGTTGCACGGGTCTTTGAAGGTCAGCCATGGGTGGCCGGTCTCGAACAGCATCGACAGCATCTTGCGCCACAGGTCTTTGGCCTGGATGGTCTTGAACACCTTGATCTTGTTGTACTCGGTCAGGGCTTCGTAGTACTCGTAGCGCTCTTCGAAGGCCTTGCCGGTCAGGTCGTGCAGGTCTGGCACTTCCGATGGCGAGAACAGGGTCCACTTGCCGTCATCGAAGACGCGCTTCATGAACAGGTCAGGGATCCAGTTGGCGGTGTTCATGTCGTGGGTACGACGGCGGTCGTCACCGGTGTTCTTGCGCAGCTCGATGAACTCTTCGATGTCCAGGTGCCAGGTTTCCAGGTAGGCACACACGGCGCCTTTGCGCTTGCCACCCTGGTTCACGGCAACGGCAGTGTCGTTGACCACCTTGAGGAACGGCACGACGCCCTGGGACTTGCCGTTGGTGCCCTTGATGTAGGAGCCCAGTGCACGCACAGGGGTCCAGTCGTTGCCCAGGCCACCGGCGAATTTCGACAGCATGGCGTTGTCGTGGATCGCGTGGTAGATGCCCGACAGGTCGTCCGGCACGGTGGTCAGGTAGCAGCTCGACAGCTGCGGGCGCAGGGTGCCGGCGTTGAACAGGGTCGGGGTCGAGGCCATGTAGTCGAACGACGACAACAGGTTGTAGAACTCGATCGCGCGGGCTTCCTTGTCCTTCTCTTCCAGCGCCAGGCCCATGGCCACACGCATGAAGAACACCTGCGGCAGCTCGAAGCGCACGCCATCCTTGTGGATGAAGTAGCGGTCGTACAGGGTCTGCAGGCCCAGGTAGGTGAATTGCTGGTCGCGCTCGTGGTCGATCGCCTTGCCCAGTTTGTCCAGGTCGAAGTCGGCCAGGGCAGGGTTGAGCAGTTCGAACTCGATACCTTTGGCGACATAGGCCGGCAGGGCCTTGGCGTACAGCTCGGCCATCTCGTGGTGGGTGGCGCTGTCGGCGACGTTGAGGAAGCCCAGGCCTTCGGCGCGCAGGGTGTCCATCAGCAGGCGGGCGGTGACGAACGAGTAGTTCGGCTCACGCTCGACCAGGGTACGGGCGGTCATCACCAGGGCGGTGTTGACGTCCT
>NZ_DJTF01000083.1:0-11316 GCF_002438125.1 Pseudomonas sp. UBA6315 | reverse complement strand
TCTTTATGCTGGTCGTGGTCGGCGGTGATGATCTGCTGGCGGGTGCCTTCGGCGAGCTGCGAGACGCTGTTGAGCATCAGGTGCTCAGGGTCTTTGAGCACCTTGCCGATGATGTCGCGCAGGGCCGCGCCACCGGTGGTGGCAGAGAACAGCAGAGTCTGCTCGCGGTTCTCGCACTCCTTGCACAGGCGCTCCATGTCTTCGGCAAAGCCCATGTCGAGCATGCGGTCGGCTTCGTCGAGGATCAGCACCTGCACGTGGGACAGGTCGAGGTTGCCGGCATTGAGCTGCTCGAGCAGGCGGCCCGGGGTGCCGATCAGCACGTCCGGCACCTTGCGCAGCATCGCGGCCTGTTCCTTGAAGTCTTCACCGCCGGTCACCAGGCCCGACTTGATGTAGGTGAACTGCGAGAACAGCTGCACTTGCTTGAGGGTCTGCTGGGCCAGCTCGCGGGTCGGCAGCAGGATCAGCGCGCGGATTTCGACCCGCGGGCCGCTCAGGTCGACCAGGCGGTTGAGCAGCGGCAGGACGAAAGCGGCGGTCTTGCCGCTGCCGGTCTGCGCGGTCACACGCAGGTCACGCCCTTGCAGGGCCAGGGGGATGGCCGCGGCCTGCACCGGGGTTGGCTCGACAAATTTAAGCTCGGCCACGGCTTTAAGCAGGCGTTCATGCAGGGCGAATTGGGAGAACACGGAGGTAACCTCAGGCAAGTGCGGGGAAATTCAGTTGCATAGGGTAACGTTTTCTGCCGCAAGAGCCGAATTTCTTTTGGCAACTTTGTCGCCATCCGCGCTCTAATGCCACTTCGTTTCGCAAGCAAAGACCGTTTCAAGCCTATGGATATGCAAAAAATCTGGCGTGACAGCCTCGACCTGTGGGGCACCCTCGACCAACACCCGATGCTCCACGCCGCCATCGGCCTGGCCGTGCTGTTGTTGATTTCCCTGGTGATCGGCCGCCTGGCGCGCTTCCTGATTCTCCACGGCACGCGCCTGCTGGCCCGCCAACCGGCGCTCAAGTGGTTCGACGACCTGCGCCACAACAAGGTGTTCCACCGCCTGGCGCAAACCACGCCGTCGCTGGTCATCCAGTTCGGCCTGAAGCTGGTGCCGGAGCTGTCCGATACCGCCGCGCACTTCCTCGGCAACGTCGCCCTGGCCTTCACCCTGCTGTTCATGACCCTGGCGCTGTCGTGCCTGCTCGATGGCCTGCTGGACATCTACGCCCGCACCGAGCATGCCCGCACCCGCTCGATCAAGGGCTATGTGCAGCTGGCCAAGATGATGTTGTGGATCTTCGCCGCGATCGTCATCGTCGCCACCCTGATCGACCGTTCGCCGCTGTTGCTGCTGTCGGGTCTGGGTGCGATGTCGGCGGTGCTGCTGTTGGTGTACAAGGACACGCTGCTGTCGTTCGTCGCCAGCGTGCAGCTGACCAGCAACGACATGCTGCACGTCGGTGACTGGATCGAGATGCCCCAGGTCGGCGCCGATGGCGATGTGGTGGACATCACCTTGCACACGGTGAAGGTGCAGAACTTCGACAAGACCATCGTCTCCATCCCCACCTGGCGCCTGATGAGCGAGTCGTTTCGCAACTACCGCGGCATGCAGCAGTCGGGCGGCCGGCGGATCAAGCGCAGCCTGTTCATCGACGCCGCCGGCGTGCGCTTTTTGACCCAGGAAGAGGAACAGCGCCTGGGCCAGGTGCGCCTGCTGGGCGACTACCTGGCCACCAAGCGCCAGGAGCTGCAGGCCTGGAACGAGGCCCTGGGGCCGGTGCCGGAGCTGGCGGCCAACCGCCGCAAGCTGACCAACATCGGCACCTTCCGCGCCTTTGCCCTGGCCTATTTGAAGAATCACCCCAATGTGCATTCGGGCATGACCTGCATGGTGCGGCAGATGCAGACCACTGCCGAAGGCGTGCCGCTGGAGATCTACTGCTTCACCACCACCACGGTGTGGGCGGATTACGAGCGGATCCAGGGGGATATCTTCGATTACCTGCTGGCGGTGTTGCCGGAGTTTGGGCTGAGTCTGTATCAGCAGCCCAGTGGTAATGACATGCGGGTGGGGTTGGAGGGGGGGGTGCCGCGGCGGCTTGAGGAATTGAGCGAGGCTTGAGAGTGCCGGGGCCGCTTTGCGGCCCATCGCCGGCAAGCCAGCTCCCACAAGAGCGGCAGGGGCCCACTGTGGGAGCCGGCTTGCCGGCGATAGGGCCCTCGACTACCCCGCATACCCCAGCAGGTACAACAGTCCAGTCAACGTCACCAACGAAACCACGGTCGACAACAGGATCGTGCGCGAAATCAACCCCGCCTCCCGGTTGTAATACTCCGCCAGCATGAACGGCCCGGTGCCGGTCGGCAGCGCCGCCAGCAGCACCGCCGACGCCGCCCACATGGTTGGCAAGCTGAACACCTTGAACGCCAGCACCCAGGTCAACGCCGGCTGCCCCACCAGCTTCATCGCCACCAACGGCCAGGGGCTGGCCTGCGCACCCGTACGCTTCTCGGCCAGAAACGCGCCCAGCGACACCAGCGCGCAAGGCGTGGTGGCCAGCGCCAGCATGTCGAGAAAATGCATCACCGGCTCCGCCAGCCCCAGCCCGGACACGGCCCAGGCCGCCCCCGCCAGCGGCGAGATCACCAGCGGGTTCTTCGCCAGCGCCTTGCCGACCACAAGCATTGCCCGGCCG
The DNA here is from genome assembly GCF_002438125.1 of Pseudomonas sp. UBA6315. Classification (NCBI taxonomy): domain Bacteria; kingdom Pseudomonadati; phylum Pseudomonadota; class Gammaproteobacteria; order Pseudomonadales; family Pseudomonadaceae; genus Pseudomonas; species Pseudomonas sp. UBA6315. Next base: position 8,619 of record NZ_DJTF01000083.1, on the reverse strand, counting down.
ACCTGCCGCTCCTCCTGCAGGCCGATCTCGATCAGCGTCAGCGAAATCGCAAACACCAGGCACACCACGATCAGCGACGAGATCAGCGCCGGCTGCAAACCCGCCTGGCCAAACAGCAGCAGGCACAGCGGAATGCCGATGTAACCGGTGTTGGCATAGCCCGCGCTCAAGCCATCGATGCTTGCCGCTACCAGGCCATGGCCGCTGTACAGGCGCCAGGCCAGGGTGGCGACGAACATGGCCAACGCCCCCGCGCCGAACGCGACGATGAAGCCTGGGTGCCAGATCTCGCTCCAGGTCGTGGTGGCCGTGACCTTGAACAGCAATGCTGGCAGGCACAGCCAGACCACCATCTTGTTGATCTCGGCGGCGGCCTTGTCGCCGAGCTTGTTGGCCCGGCGGCACAGGTAGCCGACCAGAATCAGGGCGAAGATCGGCGCGACGATGACGATGATGGTGTGCATGTCAGGCCTTGCGGGCCAGCGGCGATTCAACGCGGCTGCCCAGGCGGCTCAGCCACACCGACGCGAGGATGATCGCGCCACCGATGAACAGCCGGCCCAGCGGTTCATGCTGGTTCCAGATCAGCAGGTTGAGCAGCAGGCCCACCGGCACATGCAGGTTGTTCATCACCGCCAGGGTGCCGCCGGAAACCAGGCAGGCGCCCTTGTTCCACCAGTACAGCCCCAGTGCCGTCGGGCACAGGCCGAGGAACAGCAGCACCAGCCACTGCACATCGGTGCTCGGCAAGTGCTGGGCGTTGCCGAACAGCAGGAAGGCCGGCAGCACGACGATCAAGGCGCCCAGGTAGAAGTAGCCGAAGCGTTTGTAGTGCGGCAGGTCGCTGGGGTGGCGGGCGACCAGGTGGCGGTACAGCACCTGGCCGGCGGCATAGGTGAAGTTGGCCAGCTGCAGCAGCAAAAAGCCGATGAAGAAGTCGCCACTGATGCTGTCGAAGCGGATCACCCCGGCGCCAGCCACCGCCACCAGCGCGGCCAACAGTGCCCAGGGGTTGAAGCGCCGGTTCAGGGCGTCTTCGATCAGCGTCACGTGCAAGGGGGTGAGGATGGTGAACAGCAGCACCTCCGGCACCGTCAGCACGCGGAAGCTCAGGTAGAGGCAGACATAGGTGATGCCGTACTGCAGCGCACCGATCAGCAGCATCGAGCGCATGAAGCGCGGCTCGACCTGGCGCCAGCGGGTCAGCGGCAGGAACACCAGGCCCGCCAGCACCACGCGCGCAAGCACGGCGAAATAGCTGTCGACGTGCCCGGCCAGGTACTCGCCGATCAGGCTGAAGGAAAACGCCTGGATCAGCGCGACGATTATCAGGTAGCCCATGGTTGCCTCTCGTGGATCAAGGCGGCGACCTTAGCGGGTTGCGGGCTGTGTGTTCAACCATGAGTAATGTGGGGGCTGTTCTGGCCTCTTCGCGGGGCAAGCCCGCTCCCACAATCCAAGCCTGTGCAGTACCAGTGGGAGCGGGCTTGCCCCGCGAAGAGGCCGGAACAGGCAAAAAAAAGCCCGGCCATCGAGGCCGGGCAGGTACACCCAAAGGAGCAAACAAGGTGTCAGGGTTGGGAATTCGCTGAAGCTCAGGCCACCGCAGCCAGCTTGGCCTTGACCTGGTTGATGCCCTTCTCGTGGAAGTCACCGCTCATGTTCAGGCCTTCGGCATGGATGAAGTTCACATCGTGGATGCCAATGAATGCCATCACCTGGCGCAGGTAGGGCTCCTGGTGGTCGCTGGTGGCGCCGGCATGGATGCCGCCACGGGCGGTCAGGACGATGGCGCGCTTGCCGGTCAGCAGGCCTTGCGGGCCGGTCGGGGTGTACTTGAAGGTGATGCCGGCACGCAGCACGTGGTCGAGCCAGGCCTTCAGCGTGCTGGGGATGGTGAAGTTGTACATCGGCGCGGCCATTACCAGCACATCGGCGGCCAGCAGTTCATCGGTCAACGCGTTGGAACGGGCCAGGGCATCCAGTTCGGCGGCGTTGCGCTGCTCTTGCGGCTTCATCCAGCCACCGAGCAGGTTGGCATCCAGGTGCGGCACCGGCGTTACGGCCAGGTCGCGCACGCTGATCTCGTCAGCCGGGTGCGCCGCTTGCCACTGCTCGATGAAGTCGCGAGTCAGTTGACGGGAAACGGAATCCTGCTGGCGGGCGCTGCTTTCGATGATCAGTACGCGGGACATGGGTGCCTCCATCGGCAAAAAGGGTGCGATTCGATGGAGGTGAGATTAAGGCTTGACCTATCGATAAAAAAGCGTAAAAAGTGGGTGCAATCTATCGATTAATCCGTTTTATTGCGCTTTGCAGTCCAGCGCGATGCGCAGCTTGATGATCTGCCGGTTGAACTTGGCCGTCACGTCCACGCTCTTGCCGGCCGGCACATTGACCCGGCGCACCCGTGGCGCTTCAGGGCCATTGCGGAACATCACCTTGCAGGCCGCCGGCACTTGCCCATAGTTGTTCAGGGTAATGGCACCGATGTCGTAGGCGGTGTCGTAGGCGGTGTAGTCCAGCTTGACCCCGGTCAGTTCCTTCTCCACGTCGATGGGGTAAGCCATGGCCCCCAGGGGCAGGCACATCAGTATTGCCGCACAACACTTCTTCATGGGCGCTCTCCTTGAAAGAGCGCAGCTTAGGACAACAGGAGCCAAAGATGAAAGCGCCGCGCGTAACCCTGGATCAGTGGCGAACCCTGCAGGCAGTGGTCGATCACGGAGGGTTTGCCCAGGCCGCCGATGCCTTGCACCGGTCGCAGTCGTCGGTCAGCTACACCGTGGCGCGCATGCAGGAGCAACTGGGCGTGCCGCTGCTGCGCATCGATGGGCGCAAGGCCGTGCTCACCGAAGCTGGCAACGTGCTGCTGCGCCGCTCGCGACACCTGGTCAAGCAGGCCAGCCAGCTCGAAGACCTGGCCCACCACATGGAGCAAGGCTGGGAAGCCGAGGTGCGCGTGGTGGTCGATGCCGCCTACCCCAGCGCCCGCCTGGTGCGCGCCCTGGCCGCGTTCATGCCGCAGAGCCGCGGTTGCCGGGTGCGCCTGCGCGAAGAGGTGCTGTCCGGCGTCGAGGAGGTGATGCACGAAGGCATCGCCGACCTTGCCATCAGCAGCTACAGCATCGGTGGCTACCTGGGCGCCGAGCTCAGCGCCGTGGAGTTCGTCGCCGTCGCCCACCCCGAACACAGCCTGCACCGCCTGGGCCGCGAGCTGACCTTCCAGGACCTGGAGAGCCAGCTGCAGGTGGTGATCCGCGACTCCGGCCGCGCGCAGCCGCGCGATGTCGGCTGGCTCGGCGCCGAGCAGCGCTGGACGGTCGGAAGCCTCGGCACCGCCACCACCTTCGTCAGCAGCGGCCTGGGCTTTGCCTGGCTGCCGCGGCACATGATCGAGCGCGAGCTGCGCGAGGGCGTGCTCAAGCCATTGCCGCTGGATCAGGGTGGCAGCCGCCACCCACTGTTCTACCTTTATTCGAGCAAAGAGAAGACCCTGGGCCCGGCCACGCAGATTCTCATCGACCTGCTGCGCAATTTCGACACCGCGCCCCTGGACGTGCCCTTCGCAGCCCCCCCGCAAGCCTGAGAGGACCGCGCCCATGGCCTATTTCGAACATGAAGGATGCTCACTGCATTATCAGGAATACGGCCAGGGCGACCCCCTGGTACTGCTGCACGGCCTGGGCTCCAGCAGCCAGGACTGGGAACTGCAGGTGCCCGTGCTGAGCCAGCACTACCGGGTGATCCTCATGGACATCCGTGGCCACGGTCGCTCCGACAAGCCCCGCGACGGTTACCAGATCGCCACCTTCAGCGAAGACCTGCTGGCCCTGCTCGAACACCTGCAGACCGGCCCGGTGCACTTCGTCGGGCTGTCCATGGGCGGCATGGTCGGTTTTCAGTTCGCCGTCGACCACCCGCACTGGCTGCGCAGCCTGTGCATCGTCAACAGCGCCCCCGAGGTCAAGCGCCGCACCCGCAGCGACTGGCTGTGGTGGGCCAAGCGCTGGGGCCTGGCGCGCATCCTCAGCGTCGAGACGGTCGGCCAGGGCCTGGCCGCACGCCTGTTCCCCAAGCCCGAGCAGAGCGAGCTGCGCCGCAAGATGGCCCAGCGCTGGGCGCGCAACGACAAGCGCGCCTACCTCAAGAGCTTCGATGCCATCGTCGACTGGGGCGTGCAGGAACGCATCGGGCAGATCCACTGTCCCACGCTGGTGATCGCCGCCGACCACGATTACACGCCGATACAGTTGAAGGAACGCTACGTGGCGCTGATGCCCCACGCAAAGCTGGTAGTCATCGACGATTCCCGGCACGCTACGCCCCTTGACCAACCCGAGGTCTTCAACCAGACATTGCTGCAATTCCTCGCAGCCGCTTCCACCTCTCAAGGATCTTTGAGCCCATGCTGAAAAAACTCCTGCTCACCGCCTGCTCGGTGGCCTTCGCCACCAGCGTCATGGCCTCCGACAAGACCCCGCACGTATTGCTGGACACAAGCTTCGGCCAGGTCGAAATCGAGCTCAATGCCGAGAAGGCGCCGATCAGTACCAAGAACTTCCTCGAGTACGTCGACAGCGGGTTCTACAACAACACCATTTTCCACCGCGTGATCCCAGGCTTCATGGTCCAGGGTGGCGGCTTCACCGAGCAGATGGTGCAAAAGCCCACCCGCGACCCCATCCGCAACGAAGCCAGCAACGGCCTGCAGAACACCCGCGGCACGCTGTCGATGGCGCGCACCTCCGACCCGAACTCGGCCACCAGCCAGTTCTTCATCAACGTCGCCGACAACGACTTCCTCAACCCGGGCCGCGACCGTGGCTACGCCGTGTTCGGCAAGGTCACCAAAGGCATGGAAGTGGTCGACCAGATCGTCAACTCGCCGACCACCGTCAAGAAAGGCATGCGCGACGTGCCGGCCGACCCGGTGTTCATCAAGTCTGCCAAACGCATCGACTGATCGCAGGTTTCACAAGGACGTGAAACCACCTCAGGTCGGGTAGCACAGGAGTCTCGTCACCCATGCTGTACCGCCGCTTCGAGCAACTGATCGACATCTTCCGCGACGCCCCGAGCGAATCGCCGCCCACCCAGGTGTGGCCCTTCTACCTCTACTACCTGCGCCAGGTGTGGCCAAGCTTCCTCGCCCTGCTGGTGGTCGGCCTGTTCGCCTCGCTGATCGAGGTGGCGATGTTCAGCTACCTGAGCCGCATCATCGACCTGGCCCAGGGCACGCCCAATGCCAACTTCTTCAGCGAGCACAGTGGCGAGCTGATATGGATGCTGGTGGTGATCCTGCTGTTGCGGCCGATCTTCTTCGGCCTGCACGACCTGCTGGTGCACCAGACCATCAACCCCGGCATGACCAGCCTGATCCGCTGGCAGAACCACACCTACGTGCTCAAGCAGAGCCTGAACTTCTTCCAGAGCGATTTCGCCGGGCGCATCGCCCAGCGCATCATGCAGACCGGCAACTCGCTGCGCGATTCGGCGGTGCAGGCGGTCGATGCCCTGTGGCATGTACTGATCTACGCCGTCACCTCGCTGGTGCTGTTCGCCGAGGCCGACTGGCGCCTGATGCTGCCGCTGCTGGCCTGGATCGCCGCCTACATCGCCTCGCTGTTCTACTTCGTGCCCAGGGTCAAGGAGCGCTCGGTGGTGTCCTCCGACGCGCGCTCCAAGCTGATGGGCCGCATCGTCGATGGCTACACCAACATCGCCACCCTCAAGCTGTTCGCCCACACCGACTACGAGCAGCAGTACGCTCGCGAAGCGATCCGCGAGCAGACCGAAAAAACCCAGCTGGCCTCACGCGTGGTCACCAGCATGGACGTGGTCATCACCACCCTCAACGGCCTGCTGGTGGTCGCCACCACCGGCCTTGCCCTGTGGCTGTGGAGCCAGTCGCTGATCACCGTGGGCGCCATTGCCCTGGCCACCGGCCTGGTGATCCGCATCGTCAACATGTCGGGCTGGATCATGTGGGTGGTCAACGGCATCTTCGAGAACATCGGCATGGTCCAGGACGGCCTGCAGACCATCGCCCAGCCGGTCACCGTCACCGACAAGCCCCAGGCCCCGGCGCTGAAGGTCAGCCGTGGCGCGGTGCGCTTCGACGATGTGGACTTCCACTACGGCAAGGGCGGCAACGTGATCGAAGGGCTGAACCTGGACATCCGCCCGGGCGAGAAGATCGGCCTGATCGGCCCGTCCGGGGCCGGCAAGTCGACCCTGGTCAACCTGCTGCTCAGGCTCTACGACGTGCAGGGCGGGCGCATCCTGATCGATGGGCAGAACATCGCCGAGGTCAGCCAGGCCAGCCTGCGCGCGCAGATCGGCATGATCACCCAGGACACCTCGCTGCTGCACCGCTCAATCCGCGACAACCTGCTGTATGGCCGGCCCGACGCCAGCGAGGCGGCGCTGCACGAAGCCGTGCGCCGTGCGCGGGCCGACGATTTCATCCCGCTGCTCTCCGATGCCCAGGGGCGTACTGGCTTCGATGCCCATGTGGGCGAGCGCGGGGTGAAGTTGTCTGGTGGCCAGCGCCAGCGCATCGCCATTGCCCGGGTGCTGCTGAAGAATGCGCCGATCCTGATCATGGACGAGGCCACCTCGGCGCTGGACTCGGAAGTGGAAGCGGCGATCCAGGAAAGCCTGGAGACCCTGATGCAGGGCAAGACGGTGATCGCCATTGCCCACCGGCTGTCGACCATTGCCCGGATGGACCGGCTGGTGGTGCTGGACAAGGGGCACATCGTCGAGAGTGGCAGCCACAGCGAGCTGCTGGAGCAGCAGGGGTTGTATGCCCGGTTGTGGCATCACCAGACTGGCGGGTTCGTCGGGGTGGATTGAGCCCCTATCGCCGGCAAGCCGGCGATAGGGCCCGCACTGGCAACAAACCGTTCAATCCCGGCGATAAGGCAACATCCCCCAAGCCTCCTCGGCATACCCCCTCACCCCTTCCCGCTCCTGGCGCAGAAAATCCTCCACCGCCCGCCGCAACCCCGGATGCAGCAGGTAATGCCACGACCGCGTCAGCACCGGCTCGAACCCGCGAATCAGCTTGTGCTCCCCCTGCGCCCCGGCATCGAAGCGTTGCAGCCCTTCGGCAATCGCAAAGTCCATGCCCTGGTAGAAACAGGTTTCGAAGTGCAGCCGGTCGAATTCATCCAGGCACCCCCAGTAGCGACCAAACAGGCTGTCCCCCCCGACCAGGCTCAAGGCCATGGCCACGTCGCGCCCGCCCTGCCTGGCCAGCACCACCCGAATCGTTTCGGGCATGCGCGCGGCCAGCAGGCTGAAGAATTCACGCGTCAGATACGGCGAACGCCGGCGCACCGCGTAGGTGTTGGCATAGCACAGGTAGATGAAATCCCATTGGGCCTCATCCAGCTCATCGCCACGGTACCAGCGAAAATCGATGCCCTGCCCCGCCACCTGCTCGCGCTCCTTGCGCATCTGCTTGCGCTTGCGTGAACTCAAGCTGTCGAGAAAATCCTGGAAGTCGCGGTAGCCGCGGTTGCGCCAATGGAACTGGCAACCCAGCCGCTCCATCCAGCCCGGCAAGCTGGCCATGCGCTCATCGAGGCTGGCGTCGGTGAAGTTGATGTGCGCCCCCGACAGCCCGCCCTTGCTCAGGTACTCCGGCAACGCCTGCAGCAGTAACAGGCCATCGGCAGGGTCGGCAGCCAGCAAGCGCGGGCCGCTGACCGGGCTGAACGGCACCGCGCCGAGCAGCTTGGGGTAGTAGGCAATGCCGGCGCGCTCGCAGGCATCGGCCCAGCCCTGGTCGAACACATACTCGCCAAACGAGTGCCACTTGCGGTACGCCGGGAGCAACGCGCGCACCTGCCCGTCACGCTCCAGCACCAGGTGTTCGGCGGCCCAACCGCTTGAAGGGGCCACGCTGGCGCTGTCTTCCATGGCACTGAGGAAGGCATGGCGCAGGAAGGGTTGGCCGGCGGGCACCAGGGCGTCCCAGGTGGCTGCCGGCAGGTCACGCAGATGGGCGAGGCTGTAAAGGCTGGTCACGGTATCGACTCGTTGCTGAACGCCCCCAGTATTGCGGAATGACCCTTTGACACTCAATTACTTAACCGCAGTGCCACTAATTAGACATTATTCTGTCATTCGCCCTCGCAATACTTGCGCCTGTTTTCCGGAACCCCAGAACCTGTCTATTCAGGCCCTTTCCGAAGACATGCCAACATGGGGGCGGGCGCTGAGCCTCCCCAATATTTTTCAGTAGGGAGAACCTTATGCGTCTTGTTTCTACACTTACCGGAGTGAGCCTCACCGGCATGATGCTGGCTCTGAGTACTCCGGCCAGTGCTGCTGTCGACGCCAAGCTGCTCGAAATGCTCCGCGCCAATGGCTCGATCAACCAGGCGCAGTACAACGAACTGCAAGGCGACCTGGCAAAAGAAACCAAGGAAAAGGCCGACCAGAAAGCTCAGTCCGAACGTATGAGCTCCTTCGAACAGAAAGTGGCATGGGCCGCCAAGACCCAGATCAAGGGTGATGTGCGCCTGCGTTACGAAGACGTCAACGTCGACAACCCGATCTCCCGCAGTGGCAACCAGGACCGTGAGCGCGTGCGTGCCCGTGTCG
>NZ_DJTF01000082.1:0-4064 GCF_002438125.1 Pseudomonas sp. UBA6315 | reverse complement strand
AAACCTACGCCAAGCAGATGCCGGGCGTGAATGTCGTGGCCGTGTACGGTGGTGCCCCGATGGGCCCACAGCTGCGTGCCATTCGCAACGGCGCGCAAATCGTCGTCGCTACCCCGGGCCGTCTGTGCGACCACCTGCGTCGTGACGAGAAAGTCCTGTCCACCGTGCAGTACCTGGTACTGGACGAAGCCGACGAAATGCTCAAGCTGGGCTTCATGGACGACCTCGAAGTGATCTTCGATGCCATCCCAGCCTCGCGCCAGACCGTGCTGTTCTCCGCAACCCTGCCGTCGTCGATCCGCTCGATCGCCGAGCGCCACCTGCGCGAGCCCAAGCACGTCAAGATCCAGAGCAAGACCCAGACCGTTACCGCGATCGACCAAGCTCACCTGATGGTGCATGCCGACCAGAAGATCCCGGCTGTGCTGCGTCTGCTGGAAGTCGAAGAGTTCGACGCGCTGATCGCCTTCGTGCGTACCAAGCAAGCCACCCTGGACCTGGCCGCCGCGCTGGAAGCCAAGGGCTACAAGGCTGCCGCGCTGAACGGCGACATCGCCCAGAACCAGCGTGAGCGCGTGATCGACTCGCTCAAGGATGGCCGCCTGGACATCGTCGTCGCCACCGACGTCGCCGCCCGTGGCCTGGACGTACCGCGCATCACCCACGTGTTCAACGTGGACATGCCATACGACCCGGAATCCTACGTGCACCGTATCGGCCGTACCGGCCGTGCGGGTCGCGAAGGCCGTGCACTGCTGCTGGTCACCCCGCGTGAGCGCCGCATGCTGCAGGTGATCGAGCGCGTGACCGGGCAGAAGGTTGCCGAAGCACGCCTGCCGAACGCCCAGGCGGTACTGGATGCGCGCATCAAGAAGCTGACCTCGAGCCTGGCGCCGCTGGTGGCCGAAGCCGAAGCTACCCACGGCGAGCTGTTCGACCGCCTGACCACTGACCTGGGCTGCAGCGCCCGCGCCCTGGCCTCGGCCCTGCTGCGCAAGGCCACCAATGGCCAAGCGCTGGACCTGGCCGCAGTAGAGCGCGAGCAGCCGCTGGTGCCGAGCTTCGCCCCGCGTGGTGAGCGCACCGAGCGTGCTGACCGTGGTGAGCGCAGTGAGCGCCGCGAAGGTGGCGACCGCGAGCGTCGCGCGCCGATGCCACTGGCCGAAGGCCGCGTGCGTTGCCGCACCGCCCTGGGTGCCCGTGACGGTATCGCTGCCAAGAACCTGCTGGGTGCAATCCTCAACGAGGGTGGCCTGGCACGTGACGCCATCGGCCGTATCCAGGTGCGTGACAGCTTCAGCCTGATCGAGCTGCCGGAAGATGGCCTGGAGCGTCTGCTGACCAAGCTCAAGGACACCCGTGTAGCCGGCAAGCAGCTGAAGCTGCGCCGCTACCGCGAGGATTGATCCTGGCGCAATGAAAAAATCCCCGGCCTAGGTCGGGGATTTTTTTTGCCTGTGCCGGCCCTTGTGGGAGCCGGCTTGCCGGCGATAGGGCCTTCAGCCGAACCGATAAATGTCCATGCCCAGCGCCCCCAAGGTAAACCCTTGGTGCACGATGGCAAATTTGCCCCCCGCCCCCAGGGCAAAGAACAACGGCAGGAAATGCTCATCACTGGGATGATTGCGCAGCGCAAACGGCGCCTGTTGCTTGAAGCCCAGCAGCGCAGCCTGGTCATCCTCGCCGAGCTTTTCCACCACCCAGTCCCTGAACGCCAGTGCCCAGGGTTCGATCACCTCCGGCCCGGCATGCCAGTCAAGCTCGCCCAGGTTATGGGTGATGCTCCCCGACCCCACCAGCAGCACGCCCTCGTCGCGCAAGCCGGCCAATGCCTGGCCGACCTTAAGCTGCAGCGCCGGCCCCAGGTGGCTGGGTAGCGACACCTGGACCATGGGAATGCTCGCATCGGGATACATCAACGACATCGGCACCCAGGCGCCATGGTCGAACGGCCGCTGGGCATCCAGGCGCGCCGGCAGGCCGGCGGCGTTGAGCCGTGCGCTGATGTCGGCGGCCAGTTGCGGCTGGCCGGGTGCGGGGTATTGAACGGCGTACAGCGCCGCTGGGAAGCCATGAAAGTCATGCCAGGTCTCGGGCGCGGGGTTGCCGGTCACCAGCAGCTCGCGGCTCTCCCAGTGCGCCGACACCACCACGATTGCCTTCGGCCGCGGCAGGGCATTGGCCAGCCTGGCCAGCGCCGGCCCGCTGGCACCGGGTTGCAGGGCAAGCATGGGGGAACCGTGGGAAATGTACAGGCTGGGCAGCATGGTGAGGTCCTGAAGGTTAAGATGCCTCCATCTTCGATCAGTTACCGATCGACATCCAATATAAGATTTTTGCCCAAACCATCGAAAAACCAGGAGGAAACATGGAGCCGGCGTTCTGGCATCGAAAGTGGGCCGACAACCAGATCGGCTTTCATCAGGCCCAGGCCAACCCCTATCTGCAACGCTACTGGCCGGGGCTCGGCCTGGCTGCCGGCAGCCGGGTGCTGGTGCCATTGTGCGGCAAGAGCCTGGACCTGGCCTGGCTGGCGGGGCAGGGCTACCGCGTGCGCGGCATCGAGCTGTCGCGCCGGGCCGTGGAGGACTTTTTCCAGGAGCAGGGGCTTGAGGCGCAGGTGACGCAACAGGGGCCGTTCGAGGTCTGGCGCAGTGGTGAGGTTGAGCTGTGGTGCGGGGATGTCTTTGCCTTGCAGGCCGAGGATGTGGCGGATTGTGTGGGGTTGTATGACCGTGCGGCGTTGATTGCATTGCCGGCGCCGATGCGGGCGCGGTACATGGCTTTGCTCTCGCGGCTGCTGCCTTGGGGGAGCGGGCTGCTGGTGACCTTGGACTACCAGCAGGAGCTGTTGGCCGGGCCACCGTTTGCGGTGGCGGACGAGGAAGTGCGGACCGGGTTTGCCGGGTGGCAGGTGCAAGAGGTGGAGGCAAGGGACGTGATCGGGGAAAGCCCGAAGTTCCTGCAGGCGGGCGTGAAGCGCTTGGTCGAGCGGGTCTACTGCGTGAGGTTCTGATGCCTGGCCTGGCCCTATCGCCGGCAAGCCGGCTCCCACACTGATCATCGCTGACTTTGTGGGAGCCGGCTTGCCGGCGATAGGGTCGGTACAGGCAAATGAAAAAGGGCGACCGAAGTCGCCCTTTGTTTTGCCTGGTGAATCAACCGCGGCGGCGCAGTGCCTCGATGCGCTCTTCCAGCGGCGGGTGGCTCATCAGCAGGCCGGCCAGGCCGTGCTTGAGGCCGCCGTTGATGCCGAACGCCTTCAGGGTGTCAGGCATGTGCACCGGCAGGCCCTGTTCCACGCGCAGGCGCTGCAGGGCACCGATCATCGCGCCAGTACCGGCCAGGCGGGCACCGGCTTCGTCGGCGCGGTACTCGCGGCGGCGCGAGAACCACATGACGATCATGCTGGCGAGAATGCCCAGTACCAGCTCGGCGACGATGGTCGCCACGTAGTAGGCGATACCCTGGCCTTCTTCGTTCTTGAAGATCACCTTGTCGACGAAGTTGCCGATGATGCGGGCGAAGAACATCACGAAGGTGTTCACCACGCCTTGCACCAGCGCCAGGGTGACCATGTCACCGTTGGCCACGTGGCCGATCTCGTGGGCCAGCACGGCACGCACTTCATCGGGCGAGAAGCGCTCCAGCAGGCCCTGGGAAACGGCCACCAGAGCGTCGTTGCGGTTCCAGCCGGTGGCGAAGGCGTTGGCCTCGTAAGCCGGGAAGATACCCACTTCGGGCATCTTGATGCCGGCCTCGCGCGACAGCTCTTCGACCGTCTGCAACAGCCACTGCTCGTGGCGGGTGCGCGGCTGGCTGATGATCTGGGTGCCGGTGGTCATCTTCGCCATCCACTTGGAGATGAACAGCGAGACCAGGGAGCCGGCGAAGCCGAACACGGCGCAGAACACCAGCAAGCTGCTGAGGTTGAGGTCAACCCCGTTGGCGGCCATGAACCCGTTGAAGCCGAACAGGCTCAGGGTAATGCTTGCAACCAGCACCACCGCGAGGTTGGTGGCTACAAACAACAGAATGCGCATCATGGTTGTTACGTTCTCCTG